>JANLJF010000107.1 GCA_029255605.1 Azovibrio restrictus | reverse complement strand
TTTACATTTTTCATCATTTTCATTAGTAGTTGAACATCGTAAGATGTAGCCTGCTCCGTAGTTTCTACGATACTGATAAACTCATGATAGGTCACATCCAATTCATCATCCCAATCATCAAAATGTAAATCTGGTAAGTTCCATAATGTTGGCTGAAACCATTCGCCTTCTATCAAATTGCTCATGACTACATTCCTTACTGTGGAAATGGGTATGTCATTCTCATTGCTGAAAACAACTTCTCCATGCCTCTTATAATTACCTGCATCTCGGTACATGTATTCCAGTTTAACATTCATGACCTAAAGATAGCCATATGACACTTAAAGTCCGTTGACTTAAAAGCCACAAGCCAATACTTTGTGGCCATGGATATAAAGGAAAAAGTAGGCGGTAGAATACGTGAGTTAAGGCACAAGCTAGATATATCGCAAGAGGCTCTTGGTAATAAGGCCGGTGTTGACCGCACCTACGTTACCGATGTAGAAAATGGCCGCAGAAATATATCTGTAGAGGTTCTGGAAAGATTGATTGTGGCCCTCGAACTTTCCTTTCAAGAATTTTTTGACAGTAAAGAGTTTAAATGAATCGCCCTATCATGAATATAAAGCCAGGTGATATTATTTCTCATGCCGAGATGAGTTTCTATGAAGGCCTAAGCCTTCAACGTGGGATGAACTATAGACCCAAAGGAAATACAACAATCATTTTAATGTCCCAACGTAAAGGAGCTCCTTACGCTGACAGAACAGAAAATGATGGTCAAATATTGATATACGAAGGTCATGATGTACCAAAGAATATAAATCAGAGCCCTAAAACTGTCGATCAACCTGAATTAACATCCACCGGTAAACTAACAGAGAATGGTAAATTCTACAAAGCTGCTATGGATTATAAAAATGGCGGCGAGCCAGAATTAATAAAGGTGTATGAGAAAATCAAAGATGGTATCTGGGTTTACAATGGCATATTTGAACTTATTGACGCTTGGCAAGAAAAGGCAGATGGGCGGCAAGTATTTAAGTTCAAATTGCAAGTCACTGATTTAACCTTGAATGAGAAAGAAGCTATAGGCAAAACTGCTACGGATTTAGATCATAATCGTATGATACCTACTTCTGTTAAGCTAGAAGTTTGGAAACGTGATAAAGGCAAATGTGTAACATGTGGAAGTACTGACAACTTGCATTTCGACCATATTCTACCATTTTCAAAAGGTGGCACATCACTTACAGCGGAAAATATCCAACTAATGTGTGCTAGGCATAATTTGCAGAAGAGAGATAAAATTCAATAGTATTATATTGAAAAACCAGTTAAAACACTGGTTTTTTATTTGATATGCATGCTGTAATTTTATAATTCACTAAAACACATCATCATGAAACACCCAAAGATTTTTGCAATCCTCCTTATCCTGTTATCTGTCTGCCAGATATCTTATGCAACAATGATTAGTACAGCTGCCACACCTTCTTCATTTTGGAAAGGTGCTTTAGTAGCTTGTCCTCAATGCGAGTCAGGCCTGAGATGCGATAACACCCAAATGAGTAATCTTTGCTCATATTTTTTAGGGACGTCACCCGGACCCGGAAGTATAAGCGTAGATTATGAGGATATATCTGGTTATGGCACCTTGAGAATTATCTTTAATCAAAGCTGGGGAAGCGGGATTGCCGTTGCCGGCGCACCAATACCTCTGCCTCCATTCGTGCTGAGTTATTACGGTGTGGCTAGTCTCCGAATTCAGCCCGGCACTTATTCTGTAGCTCCTCCTAATACAACGTATCCCTTCGGATATGTAGATGTTGTTACAGGACCTTAATAACATTCAGGATTTCTCTTTAAAGGCCTTGCAGAAATGTGAGGCCTTTTTAAGGTTCTATGCCCGCTACCAAATCATTAATTTTACAGCTATGAGTAAGAAACATAAGGGCAGGCCCGATGGGCTGGTATATAGCACGAATAACGATTTTTATAATGATTACCCGGAGGAAGCGGCTGCGGAAACGGCGCCCAAGGATAAGCAGAAGCTGCGGGTGAAGCTGGATACCAAGCAGCGGGCGGGTAAGGTGGTGACGCTGGTAGAGGGTTTTAGCGGTACGGAGGAAGACCTGGAGGCGCTGGGCAAGCAGCTGAAAACCAAGTGTGGCGCGGGCGGCAGTGCCAAAGATGGCCTGATACTGGTGCAGGGCGACTATAAAGAAAAAATAATAGCCTGGCTGAAGGACTGGGGCTACACACAAACCAAATGATAAGCGTATTTTTGCGCCTCATATTGGCCAATTAATGATACAGGACATTAAAATACTGAACGAAAAAGAAACCCGCGGCGGATTTGGCGAGGGTATTGTGGAAGCTGCACGCAGGAACCCGAATGTGGTGGCGCTGAGTGCCGACCTGGCGGGATCGCTGAAGCTGAACCAGTTTATAAAGGAGTTTCCCGATAGGTTTGTGCAGGTGGGTATTGCCGAGGCCAATATGATGGGTGTGGCTGCGGGTATGACGATAGGTGGTAAAATACCATATACCACTACGTTTGCCAACTTCAGCACCAGCCGCGTGTACGACCAGATACGCCAGAGCATAGCATACAGCAATAAGAATGTGAAGATATGTGCATCGCATGCCGGCCTTACGCTGGGTGAAGATGGCGCTACGCACCAGGTGCTGGAAGACATCGGTATGATGAAAATGCTGCCGGGCATGACCGTGATCGTGCCCTGCGATTTTAACCAGACCAAAGCGGCTACCATAGCTATCGCTGAATATGAAGGCCCGGTGTACCTGCGTTTTGGCCGTCCGAAATGGGCGAACTTTACGGCAGAAGACCAGAAGTTTGAAATAGGTAAGGCTCAGGTACTGGCAGAGGGTACGGATGTGACCATCTTTGCATGTGGCCACCTGGTGTGGACTGCTGTAGAAGCTGCTAAGGAACTGGCCGAAAAAGGCATCAGTGTAGAGCTGATAAACATACATACCATTAAGCCGCTGGATGAAGCTGCGGTTATCAAATCGATACAGAAAACAGGTGCGGTGGTTACTGCCGAAGAACACCAGATAAATGGTGGCCTGGGCGATAGCATTGCCAATGTAGCAGCGCGCAATCACCCCGTGCCGCATGAATATGTGGCGGTGAACGATACCTTTGGTGAAAGCGGTAAGCCTGTAGACCTGCTGCAGAAATATGGCCTGGGTAAAGGCAATATAGTAGCGGCGGTAGAAAAAGTACTGCAACGTAAGAAAGGGTAAGCAATGAAACTGGTAAAACTGGTAGGTATTTTTTTGACATTGATAGTAGCATCTTGCGCCAATCCTAAAGATTTGGTGTATCAGGATGTAAAGAACTTCAGTGTAAAGAAGATAAGTCTGAACCCGGAAGTGGGTATGGATGTGCAGTTTTACAATCCTAATAAATACGGGATGACGCTGAAGGATGCTGACATTAACCTGTACATCAACAACACATTAGTAGGTCATGCAGTGATGGATGAGAAGTTTAATGTGCCGGCGGCAGATACATTTTTGCTGCCTGTGAAGCTGATAACCGACCTTTCGGGTGTATTCAATAACGCATTATCGCTGATGAGCAATAAAGAGGTGACCGTGAAACTGCAAGGCAGCGTGAAGGCCGGAAAGGGTGTGCTGGTAAGGATACCCATCAGCTACGAGGGCAAGAAGAAGCTGAATGTATTTTAATCACAATACTTTACAACATAGAAAAGGAGCCGATTGGCTCCTTTTGCTTTTATATCATTACTGGATATTAGAATTTATTCTTCCACATCATACTCTCGATAGGCCTGTTGGGCTGATTGCCATATTTGGCGTTCGATTTCTGATTGTACTTCACTTCTATCTCACCCTCTACCGGGAAGTAGATGAGCTGGCCGATAGGCATGCCTTTGTATATTTTCACCGGTTGCTTTACAGATATTTCCAGTGTCCAGTTACCGCAAAAGCCTACATCGCCCTTACCGGCAGTGGCATGTATATCTATACCCAGCCGCCCGGTAGATGATTTACCTTCCAGGAAGGGTACGTGCGCATGTGTTTCGGTATATTCCATAGTTACACCCAGGTAAAAGATGTGCGGGTACAGCACAAATCCTTCGTCGGGTATCTCGAAGGTTTCTATAGTATTGTGCTTTTTAGCATCCAGTATATGTTCTTTATAGGTAGCAAGGGTGCTACCCAGGTGCACATCGTAGCTATTGCTGCCCAGCGACTCTCTTTTGTAAGGTTCTATTTTGATAGTCCCTTTTTCCATTTCTTCCAGTATGCGCTTGTCGGAAAGTATCATGGAGGCAAATATAATGTCAATTAGCTGATATGCCGATGAGCTAATGAGCTAATGTTTGTAATATGTGAATTATTGGGGGTATTGATTAAATCCGTTGTTACCTAATCGGCACATCAGCTAATCAGCTAATTTTGATGCTATGTCTTTATACAAAGAATGGAGCAGCGATAAGTATAGCCTGGCGGCGATATGGAAGATAGAAGAGCCGGAAGGTTTTTTCCTGGAGCGCACAGAGTTGCCGGCGCCGGATATAAAATCGGAGAAACGGCGGATGGAGTACCTGGCAGGGCGCTTCCTGCTGAAGCATCTGAAGGAAGATTTCCCGCTGCTGAATATCAAGCCGGATGAGCATGACAAGCCAAGAATAGATAATAATGGCTATTATTTTTCCATCTCCCACTCGTGGCCCTATGTAGCTGCGGTGGTAAGCCCGTATGTGGAATGCGGCATAGATATACAATGTTGGCACCCGCGTATGGAAGCGCTGCAGCACAAATTTCTGTCGGCAGATGAGCAGGTGCTATTTAAAAACGATAGCCAACTACTAACCCTGGCCTGGAGCAGTAAAGAAGCAGCTTATAAATGGCAGGGCAGACGCGGGGTAGAATTTGCCGACCATATGCATATCAGAGAAATCGAAGCAGTTGCAGATTATTTTGACATTAAAATATTTATGCATTTAACGGAGCCTAAAAGAGAAATAAATGCACAAGGCATTGTAAGAGAAGATTTTGCATGCGCTTATATTGTACATCCGGCGCTTTTCCATCCATTCAGTAAATAAAACAATATTTTAATAATATATCATTTTTAGGTTAATTTCATTAAAAATTTGGCAGATTGCTGAGATTAATTTTACATTTGCGTAAAATTTAATCTAATGTCATCACTTCGTTATCTCGCTCTGCAAGAAATGGCTTCCGAAGATAAAAAGGTAGCCCATTATGGTGGTAAGCGTATTACCAGCATGTTTGCCAGCAACGTATTTACCGGCCGCGCTATGCGCGAATACCTGAGCGATGAGGCTTATAAAAGCCTGATGAACTCAGCCAAATCGGGAACCAAGATAGACCGTAAGATGGCAGACCAGGTGGCCGCAGGTATGAAAGCCTGGGCCGAAGAGCGGGGTGTTACCCACTTCACACACTGGTTTCAACCGCTTACCGGTACTACTGCCGAAAAACACGATTCTTTCTTTACCATTAAAAGCGATGGTACCGCTATTGAAATATTTGACGGTGATGCATTGATACAACAGGAACCTGATGCGAGCAGTTTCCCGAATGGTGGCATCCGTGCCACTTTTGAAGCCCGTGGTTATACCGCGTGGGACCCTTCTTCTCCAGCCTTCATTATGGAAGCAGGCCACGGTAAAACACTTTGTATCCCTACCATCTTTATAGCCTACAACGGCGAATCGCTGGATTATAAAGCACCTTTGCTGAAATCAATCGCCGCACTGGACAAAGCAGCGGTAGATGTGTGCCATTATTTTGATAAGAATGTAAGCAAAGTAACCACCACACTGGGCTGGGAACAGGAATACTTTGTAGTAGATGAATCCCTGGCCAATGCACGCCCCGACCTGGTAATGTGCGGCCGCACACTGGTAGGCCACTCACCAGCCAAAGGACAGCAACTGGAAGACCACTATTTTGGCTCTATCCCAGACCGTGTGTATGAGTTCATGCAGGATTTCGAACAGGAATCTTACAAACTGGGCATACCACTGCGCACCCGCCACAACGAGGTAGCACCGTGCCAGTTTGAATGTGCACCAATATTTGAAGAAGCGAACATAGCAGTAGATCACAACTCACTGCTGATGGACGTGATGAATAAAGTGGCCAAACGCCACAAACTGAAAGTGCTGCTGCACGAAAAACCATTTGCAGGGGTGAATGGTAGTGGCAAGCACAACAACTGGAGCCTTGCTACCGATACAGGTGTAAACCTGCTGGCACCGGGTAAAACACCACGTACCAACCTGATGTTCCTTACCTTCTTTGTGAATGCCATTAAGGCGGTACACGACCATGCAGACCTGATGCGCGCAGCTATCGCATCTGCCAATAACGACCACCGCCTGGGTGCTAATGAAGCCCCACCGGCCATCATATCTGTATATATAGGTAAATACCTGACAGAGGTGCTGGACGAGATAGAAACAAGGGTAAAAGATAAATTCAGCGAGCAGGATGAAGTGATACTGAAGCTGGACATCCACAAGCAAATACCGGAGCTGCTGATGGATAATACCGACCGCAACCGTACCAGCCCGTTTGCCTTTACAGGTAACAAATTCGAGTTCCGCGCGGTAGGTTCATCTGCCAACTGCGGCTCACCTATGACCGTGCTGAACACCATCATGGCACAAAGCCTGAAAAACTTTAAGCGTGAAGTAGATGCGCTGATAGAAAAAGGCGAGAAGAAAGAAATAGCCCTGATGCACGTACTGCGTAAATATATTGCCGAATCGAAGAAAATACGCTTTGAAGGTGACAACTATAGCGAAGCATGGGCAGAAGAAGCTAAGAAACGTGGCCTGAACAACTTTAAAACGACACCTGAGGCACTGGATGCGTTTGTGACCGATGCTGCCAAGAAAGTATTCTTCGATAATGGCATCTATAGCGAGCGCGAACTGGAAGCACGCCACGAGATACTGCTGGAAGACTATGTGAAGAAAGTGCAGATAGAAGCGCGTATACTGGGCTATATAGCTACCAACCATGTATTGCCTGCGGCCGTTAACTATCAGAATGTGCTGGTAGAAAACATAAAAGGCCTGAAAGAAGTAGGCCTGGGTGAAAGCAGCTACAAAGCGCAACTGAACCTGGCAAAAGTGATAAGCGGACACATCCAGAACATTAATGATAATGTAGAAGCGATGATTGAAGCCCGCAAACGAGCAAACAACGTGGATGATATGCACAAGCGAGCCGCGATGTATTGCAACGAAGTGAAAACATACTTTGATAAGATACGCTACCATGCAGACAAGCTGGAACTGCTGGTGGATGATAAAACATGGCCGCTGCCGAAATACCGTGAGCTGCTGTACTTACGCTAATGAGTTGAAACGCCCCGCACTGCTGCGGGGCGTTTTGTTTTAAACCTTTTGATATGGATAACAAACTACACATACGAACGGCCACCGTTGCCGATGCAGAAAAACTATTAGCGGTGTATGCACCTTACGTATTACATACCGCCAACACCTTTGAGTATGATGTGCCATCGCTGCAGGCATTTGTAGAAAAGGTAGAAAAGATAACCGCAAAATACCCCTGGCTGCTATGCGAGTGCAATGGTGAGATACTTGGCTATGCTTATGGCAGCACCCACCGCGAGCGCACTGCTTACCAATGGTGTGCAGAATCGACCGTGTACCTGGCAGAGAAACACCATCGTAAAGGTGTAGCACGTGTGCTGTATGCCGCCCTGTTTGATATGATGAAGTTGCAAGGCTATTACAGCATTTATGCCAGCATCCTTTCTACCAATACAGCCAGTGTGGCTTTTCACAGGGCAGTGGGTTTTGAAGACATTGGCTTGTTTAAAAATATAGGCTACAAGCTGGGCGAATGGCATAGCAATGTATGGATGCAATACTTTTTGCAAGCCCACAAACCCGAACCTCATACACCTACACCGGCACCAGAGCTGATGGATACTGAAGATTTCAGGCAAATATTAGCGGTAGTTAATGAGAGGGTAAATATCGGTAAAATCGCACTAAGCACATGATAAAACCGTGACCTAGTTAGTATAGCATAAGTATTTTTTTAAAAATATTTATCGCATAGTAAAGAATTTCTTTCCTGCGTAAACCTTATGTCAGTGTTGCAATGCATTGCGTCGTTTTTAATTATCGATTTAAAACAATTTTTGCATGTACGTACAAGCAGATTGAAACCTTCATAAACAGCACCAAACCTTTTATTAATAGCCATAGGTCTTCCATTCAATCCCGGCCGGGGAACCATTGTTTATTTTAAAAGCCATTTATGAAAAGATTAAATCTACTCGCCGTTATAATTTTATTGTTATCAACGCAAACAAGCCACGCACAAACATATACGCTGTTAACTACTGATGCAGCCGGTGATGAAACTCAGAATGTGCAAGACATCAGCAAAATATCTTACCGCATCAATACTGCTAAAGACAGTATATGGTTTAAAATAGAGACTCATTCGCAGATGCTGGCATCGAGCCATATAGGCTTTATGTTCGGACTGGATACCAACCTCGTTGGTACAAACGGCCAAGCATGGTCGGGCACCAACACATCTATGAAGTATGACCATGCACTATTTGTTTACCAGAACGGGCTTATGGAGCCGGGAGTGGTGCATGCAGACATTGGCACCCTTGCAGCCCCCATGCCATGCTCGGTAAGCATTCAAAGGCCCGACAACAAAACAATGATAGTGGGTATGAAGATGTCTGTATTAGACCCGAACGGGGATTTCAACATGATAGTTGGCAGCGGCTTTTCTGATGTTCAGAGCACGGGTACAACTTTTGATGATGCGCCGGAAACTACTGTTCTGCAAATACGAAAACCAACAACCGGGATATCTTCTGTAACCAACCGGGATGCATTTACAGTATACCCTAACCCTGCAAAGAATATCATTCGCTGGGAATACAAAGGCAATACCACTACAAATGCTTTGCTAACGGATATAACAGGAAAAGTAGTAGCCAGCGTACCTGCTGCTACACAGCAACTGGATATAAAAGCATATCAACCGGGTGTGTATCTTTTAAAGATAGGTGATGCTACTACCCGCATTGTAAAGGAATAGTTATAGTGGTTCTACCTATTCATTTCGCCATTCATGTTTCATCATGAATGGCTTATTTCAATTATGGCAGAAGCTGTAATTTTAGTTCAAACTATTACAATGAGCCAACAACACCACTACGCAGCAACAATTACATGGACAGGAAATAATGGCGAAGGCACTGCAAAGTATGATGTGTATGAACGCAGCCATACACTTTCTATAGACGGCAAGCCGGATATACTATGCTCTTCAGATACACCTTTCCGCGGCGATGGCAGTAAGCATAATCCTGAAGATGCTTTGCTGTATTCGTTATCCAGCTGCCATATGTTGTGGTACCTGCACCTATGTGCCGATGCGGGTGTTATCGTTACGGCCTATACCGACAATGCAACGGGCGTGCTCACCATGGGCGACCCTGCACGGTTTACAGAAGTAATACTGCACCCGGTAGTGACGGTGAAAGATGCATCGATGATAGACAAAGCCAATGCGCTGCACGATATGGCACATAAAAAATGCTTCATTGCCAATTCGGTCAACTTTCCCGTTACACATCAGCCGCAGGCAATAGCAGAATAGTATTTATAAAGTTCGCCGTATAAGAAACGGGTCCTGTTTAAACAGGACCCGTTTGTATGTATATGAAGCAGTGTTATTGTATAGTAACGGTGCCCTTATATTGTTTATTGTTATTGCCCACCAGGTTGTAGAAGTAGATACCGGGTTTCAGGTCGGCAGTAGCTATGGTTTGTGCAGTGCCGTCTATCGCGGCCTGCTTCACCAGTTTGCCGGTAGCATCATATATCGCTACGTTTCCTTTTACCTTGCCTGCATCTATCGTTATGTATTCTTTCGCAGGGTTGGGATAGATGCGTACAGGATTTTCATGCGCTATGTTTCTGATGCCGGTAGTTACCGTTGGCATTTCTTCCAGTATCAGCGATTCACCATCTGCCATTTCCATTATTTCAAACACTACGGGCGTAGTGGCAAACCATGTATAGGTAGTATCCAGGCCAAAGGCAGAATCATTACTGATAGTACGCAGCCTTACTACATTGGTAAACGTATCAAACGGTGTTATCAGCGTGCCGTAGCCATCATACAGTATGGTATCCACGCCATTACCGGTGGCACCACGCCAGCTGTCGGTAGTTGTTTCATTATAGTTGAAAGGGAACTTGGCCCAAACTTTATTATCGGTCAGATAATCTATTTCAGATGGCAGCGTACCGCTTACACCCTCGCCTACCTTGCTGATGGCATTTGCATCGGCTTTGTAATAGTTGTATATCATAAAGCCCATAGCATCTATTTCCAGGCACAGGTTGGCAGTGCTGTATTTTGAATATTTAGGTGTACCGGCAGGGTCCACTACCGTAATAGTACCTGCATTCGTATAGTTCAGCGAACTGAAATCCCAGGTAACATTAGCACCTGCCGGGCCGGCACCGGCACTATCACCTACATAAAAGTTAGTAACAAAGCCATTGGCAGGCAAGGCAGTAGCGTTCAGCACCGTTTGTGCTGACACCTGCGTAGTAGCCACCGCCGCCATAAAAAGTGCAGTAATAATTCTTTTCATAATTGTCGTCTTTCCAGTATATCGAGGCAGGCGCAAAAATGTTACAGTATTCGGCAATTTTTTTTATTGCATAAAAAAAGAACCACCTGTGGCGGTTCTTTCTGTGTATTAAAAGAAGGTTATTGCGCTAAGCGAAAGCAGGCTCTATAGTTACAGATGGCACAGGTGCTGCCGGTGCATTCATCTGCTGCCTGTATTTTATTTCTGCTACTTTGTAAGACAGGTAGCAAAAGGGCAACTGTGTTAGTGATACGGCTGTTTTCAAGTAAATGGTCAGCTTATTCATGCGTTCGTGTTTGTTGTTGTTGATACAAAAATCATACATCCAACAATCACTTCTCAAAATCAGAGGCTGCGTTAACCAGGGCTTTGCATCTCGTTAACAAGCGGTTAACGAACTTCAGTACAGTAGCCTGTTAATAGCTTGCTGCACGGCATCTGTCGTATATTTTTCATCTATACGCATACGCGCATTGATACCCAGTTGTTCCCACTGTTCGCGTTGTTGCCACGCGCGTTCCATAGCATTGGCAAAGCAGGTAACCACCGGCGCTTCTGCCACAAATCCGTTCACACCTTCCTCTATCACATCTGCATTGCCACCTACATCGGTCACCACCGCTGCACGCCTGCAATAGTTGGCCTCCAGCAGCGAAAGCGGAGTACCTTCTCCCCGCGATGGCATCAGCATAATATGGTTGGCCTCCCATAGCTCTATAATATTGTTTACAAAGCCTTTGAATATGACCTTATCCTGCAACCCTTTATTGGCAGCCAGTTCCTGCAGGTATTCCAGATGGTCGCCTGAGCCATATATATTCACGTTGAAATTGCGGTTGCGCCATTGTGGCTGTGCAAAGGTTTCCATCAGTATATCGTAGCCCTTTACTTCGGTTTCCAGCCGGGCCACGGTAGCCATATGCCAGGTATCGGTAGTGGGGTACGATGCGGGTGCGGTATTTACCTTTATAGGGTTGGTGATAACCGTAGCATTGGGCAGGTCTTTTGCCAGCACCCTTTCTGCCACTTCTTTATTCCTGCGGCTCACAAACCACAACTCTTTTGCCTGCTTCAGGAAATTGTAAAAGAAATGCCTGTCGCTAGGCGGCATGTATAAATATTCCGGCATGAAGTTGGAAAGTACTACATAAGGTATCTGCAAGGAACGCAACCAGTCGCCATGCTGGTGCAGGGCATTATCAAACGTGCCGCCTTCATTGATGAATACTATATCAGGTGCAAAATCGAAGACATCCTTTTTCCATCTCAGGCCTTTCAGCTTATCGGTAGCCGCTTTACTGATGTTGCCGCCCGTATGCGGGTTAGGGCGAAAAACGACCCTGCCACCCTTATCGGCTATTTGTTTCAGCTTTGGGTGCGTTTGCTGCCATTCCAGCGTATTGGTCATCACCTTGTAGCCATCATCCAGCAAGCGCAGGGCCATATCGCTCCATAGCTGTTCGCTGCCACCCCAGGGTACGCTTTCCAGCGTAGATAGGAAAAGTATCTTCTTCATGCCGTCTATTAAACGAGGGTAAAAATATGTTATAAACTATTAGCTATGTATAGAATACGCATCTACTTTGCCTACCAAACCCGTAATTGCCTATTTTAGCGCAAATTTTACTACAGATGAACAAAGTAGTTGCAAATGCTGACGAGGCTATAAAAGATATAGAATCGGGCATGACGCTGATGCTGGGTGGCTTTGGCCTTTGCGGCATACCCGAAAACTGCATTGCTGCGCTGGTGCGCAAAGGTGTCAATAATCTTACCTGCATATCCAACAATGCGGGTGTGGATGATTTCGGCATCGGGCTGCTGTTGCAGCAAAAGCAGGTAAAGAAAATGATATCATCTTATGTGGGCGAGAATGCCGAATTTGAACGCCAGTTACTGAGTGGTGAGCTGGAAGTAGAACTGGTGCCGCAGGGCACACTGGCTACCCGCTGCATGGCCAGCGGCTATGGCATGCCGGCGGTGTACCTGCTGGCAGGTGTGGGTACCGAAGTGGCAGAAGGGAAAGAGGTGCGCAACTTTAATGGTAAAGACTACCTGCTGGAATATGCTTTCGATTCGGACTATGCCATTGTAAAAGCATGGAAAGGTGATACGATGGGCAACCTGGTGTTCAAAGACACCGCCCGCAACTTCAACCCCATGATGGCCATGGCAGGTAAAATAACGATTGCCGAGGTAGAAGAACTGGTAGAACCGGGACAACTGAACCCGAACGAGATACATACACCGGGCATTTATGTGCACCGCATCTTCAAGGGTACTAATTACGAAAAACGCATTGAGCAACGCACGGTAAGGAAAAGATAACCCCCAACCCCCTGAAGGGGGTAACTATATACAATTTTACACCTATTAGGTAAAATAAAAAAGCCTCCATTTTTGCGGAGGCTTTTTTGGTATGCTATATTATTCCTTTTTATCCTTTGGGTTGTAATCTAATGCCCGTTTCAGCTTTGCATCAAACCCTTTTGGGCGTTCAGGTTGTTCATTAAATTCCATTTCTAACTGTACAGTCTGATTATACTTTCGCTCAAACAGCGTTTGAAACTGCTCTTTTGATTCCGATATTGACATGAGGGTCGTAACCTCAATAATCTGCTTTTTAAGATGCTCCCTGCCTATTTCTGGAGTTAGCGATTGGTGCCATTTATATCGCCAGTTGCCTTTTTCAGTCTTTCCTGTCTTATCCTTTATACGCTCAATTATACCCTTAGGCATTTGCTCATATATATACTTTGTAGTCAACTTTCCGATAAAAGATGGTTTATTTTTAATATACTTAGGTATGAATGGCAGACCCCATAACCTATACACTTGCTTGTAGAAATCATCAGTAAAAGTTAGCTGCCATTTAAGTATTTCATCCGATACGTAGGCAGATAATATTTTTTGAAGCTCAAAGCGTTCCCTTTCATATTGGTAACCCGTAGCTTCATCAATCAATGCGGTAATACCTATATGAGCAAGACCTAATAACAATATCTCACTTGCTCTCGCTAACGGTAATTGTTGGGTTTTAAGTGCGCCCGCGTCTCTTGCATCTAAATAAACCTTGCACAGCATGGGTAGAATAGATGCATGGAACCCGTCGTTTACTTTACCAGATTTATCCTCATAATCCATCTTTTCGAGCACCATCCTCAAATCTTCTCCCACAAAGGGTTGTAGGTTGTTGGCGTTTAGAAAAGCGGGCATATTGTGCACCCTACTTCCATCGTTTTGTGCACCTCTTTTCGTCCGACCAAAGGCCTTGAAGATAGCACTATAGTTTATTAACCTTGTTCCGTCTTCCAGTACGGCTACGGTTAACTCTGTTTCGCCTAATTGTATTTTACCTTCATGGGTAGCCTTTAAAAGTTGTTTATCCATTTATTAAAGTTTTATAAGTTAACTTATTTGTGCAATTCAGTAGCAACGTGTTAAAGCGGGTGCACGTACTGAATTGGCGAGTATTGAACCTAAAAGCAACCTCGTTTGCATACTTCTGCATATGTTTCGCGCTCAAATAGTGATAAGTACCAATTACCATTCTGTCAAACATTGAGAAAACGCCCTCAATGCTGTTTGTGTGTATAGCTCCATCACGCACATATTCTTTATTGCCGTGGTCAACTGTTTCATGCGCTACAAAGTGCTTATGTGCGTTGTTATATGAAGCTGACATATCAGTTAATACTACGCTGTCACGGTTTACGTTCTCAAGTACTGATTTAAATATTTCTTTCTTATTGGTTAATTGCAAGCGCAGATTGCCACCCCTTACTAAATACCCCATAATCATGTGCTTATTATCATTTGCACCCTGCGCACCTAATGCCTTTCTTTTCTTATGGGTCATGTTTTTCATTTTACCACCTACATATGTTTCATCCACCTCAACTATTTGACCGCCCCCGCCTAATTTACCATCCTCATTATCACCATCTGTAATGCCGAAACAGGCACGTATGCGTTGTGCCATAAACCACGCTGTTTTTTGCGTTACGTCTAAATCTTTAGCAAGTTGCAAAGATGATACGCCCTTTTTGTGACCTGTAAGTAGATAGATAGCGATAAACCAAGTTTGTAGTTCTATCTTGGTATTATCAAAAAGAGTAGCAGTGCGAACGTTAAAGTATTTACCAGTGTTCTTGCACTTATATTTGTTGCCAGCACATTTGTAAACTTTAGATGTTTCATCAAATGGAGAAACAACTGTGCCGTTCCAGCGCAGTTGCTCCAAATGCTCAATGCAAACTTGTTCAGTAGGGAAAGCCTTAGTTAGGTCGCGAATTGATTTAAAGTCTATATTTATCATTACTATCTCCGTTTGCAATACAAAGATAGTAGTTATTTACACTAAACCAAATTTATTTAGTGTAAAATTGTATATAGTTACCCCCTGAAGGGGGCTTATAAAAAAATTTTATAACCATTTAAAAGTCCCTTTAGGGATTTAGGGTATGAGCTTAACAAAAGAACAAATAGCACAACGTATAGCAAGAGAGCTGCAAGACGGCTTTTATGTAAACCTGGGCATTGGTATACCTACACTGGTAGCCAACTATATACCGCAGGGTGTGAACGTGGTATTGCAGAGCGAGAACGGCCTGCTGGGTATGGGGCCCTTCCCTTTTGAAGGGGAAGAAGATGCCGACCTGATAAATGCAGGCAAGCAAACCATCACTACACTGCCGGGCTCGGCCTTTTTTGATAGCGCCATGAGCTTTGGTATGATACGCGCCGGTAAAGTTGACCTGACCGTACTGGGCGCTATGGAAGTGGCCGATAACGGCGATATAGCCAACTGGAAGATACCGGGCAAAATGGTGAAAGGCATGGGCGGTGCTATGGACCTGGTGGCTGCTGCAAAAAACATCATTGTGGCAATGCAGCATACCAATCCTAAAGGGGAAAGCAAACTACTACCTGCATGTACGTTGCCGCTAACAGGTGTAAAATGCGTGAAGAAAATAGTGACCGACCTCGGTGTGTTTGATGTAACGCCCGATGGTTTCCGTTGTATAGAATATGCACCGGGTGTAACTATTGATGAGATAAAAGCTAAAACAGCCGGCAGATTGACAATAGCTGAAGATGTAAAGGAAATAACGTTTTAATGCAGGAGATACTCGTTTATCACAATGGGGAATGCAGCAAATGCCAGGCCCTTACAGAGATACTGCAACAACAGGCAGCACCTGTAACTTATAAGTTTTACCTGCACGAGCCATTAACGGTGGAAGAATTGCAGGCATTGCTTGCCAAACTGCAACTACCTGCTACGGGCATCATACGCACCGGCGAACCGCTCTATGCTACCTTGCTGGAAGGCAGGCAGTTTACGGAGCCGGAACTGTTGCAAACCATCGTAGACCATCCTGTTTTACTGCAGCGGCCTATAGTGGTAGCCGGCGATAAGGCAGTAATAGCCCGCCCCGCAGAAAATGTACTGAGCCTATTATAAAACCCTCGCAAGAGGGTTTATTTTTTTATTTTCACCATATGAAACAATGGTTGCACAGCCTTATTGTTATAACCGCCTTGCTATATAGCGATGGCGCTTTTGCCCAGCAAAAGTCTGAGGAGGCACTGGTAAACAAAATACTCTTTACCCTTGCCCGGCAAGACGATTCCGCTTATGCAGCATTATTTCCCAAGTATGAAGAACTGGTAAAGCTGGCCAATAGCTATACCAGCGATGATGTTATCAGTACCAACCGCATTAATCAACTACGCAGCAACCTGCAGGCCATGCAGCAGTTCGACCCGGCTTTCAATCCCGATATCATTGCTGATTTCAAAGCGGTCAATAAAAAAGGCATCGATTCCGGGCTGCACTGGCGCGATATGCTGCTGGCCCGCTACGAGCTGGAAAAAGCTTACCTGCCCAAAGAACTGATAGGCTTTGAACGGGTGGTACCGTACCGCCTGCGCGGCTATATTTTCGTGCAAGACCTGCTTACCCGCCGTACCTTTTGTGTAACTGTAAAAGACATACATGGGTATAACAACGTATGGTATGGCGGCAGGGTTGTGAATGTGCTGGAAGCCGAAACCATAGATGAATACCAGCAAAAGCTGGCTGCCGAAATAAAGGTAGAAAGGGCAAAGCTCATCGCAATGCTATACCCGGATGATACGGCAGGTGCCGCCTCCGACAGCGCCGCATTACTGGCTGCAGCAGCAGCCAAACAGAAAAAAGCTGCCGTAGATGACGACGAGGAAGAAAAGAAACTGGTGGTAACAGAGGTGGTGGAACGCAAACTGTATACCGGCAAGTTTGATAACGAACTGAAGGTAGAGCTATATGTACGTGGCCTGCGTGGCAGTTGTGCAGAACCCGTGTGCGCATGGCAGGCTATCTACAGATTTCAGGATAGCGATGAATATATAAAGCTGGATGTAACCCGCTCGCCCGATGGTAAATTCATTTTTACCGAAGAAGACATAGGCGTAATGGAAGTAGCTATAAAAGCAGGAAAGGTAACCGGCGAGTGGACCTCCTTCAAAGATAAAACGGAATACATCGTAGACCTTACCGAAAAGCAGGAAGTAAAAGGGCGCAAGCTGCTGGAGCTGGATACCTGGATAGAAAGCAGCGATACGGATGATTAAGTAATCTTCAATCAACCAATGCTATACATGTATTGGCAAAACCGTAACTTTTTGAATACATGTATCCTGTACCTTTATCCCCTCGAAGGATAAGTTTACATGCAACATCCCAACATTAAAACATTAGGCGAACTGAAGGCATCGGGCTATGTGCCCAAAACGGTAAAAGAAGAGATACGCGCCAATCTTATAAAGGCTATTCAAAAAAAACAGTCCCCTTTCAACGGTATACTGGGCTATGAAGACTCGGTTATCCCGGATGTGGAAAGGGCACTGTTGTCGCGTCACAACATATTATTCCTGGGCCTGCGTGGGCAGGCCAAAACCCGCATGGCGCGCGAAATGGTGAACCTGCTGGATGAATGGATACCCGTGGTTGCCGGCAGTGAAATAAACGACAGCCCTTTTGCACCTATATCGCTGTATGCGCGCGATATGATAGAAAAAGATGGCGATGAAACGCCCATTACCTGGCTGCACCGCAGCGAGCGCTATGGCGAAAAACTGGCTACACCCGATGTATCGGTAGCCGACCTGGTAGGCGATGTGGACCCTATCAAAGCTGCCAACCTGCGCCTCAGCTTTGCCGATGAGCGCGTGATACACTACGGCATCATACCACGTTCGCACAGGGGCATATTCGTGATAAATGAACTGCCCGATTTGCAGGCACGTATACAGGTATCGCTCTTCAACATATTGCAGGAAGGTGATATTCAGATACGTGGCTTCAAGCTGCGCCTGCCGCTCGATATATTGTTTGTATTCACCGCCAACCCAGAAGATTATACCAATCGTGGCAGCATTGTAACCCCACTGAAAGACCGTATAGAAAGCCAGATAATAACTCACTACCCACGCACGATAGAAATATCGAAAGCCATTACCGAGCAAGAGGCCGATGTGCTGCCGGAACAATTGCAAAAAGTAGAAGTACCCGATATGGCCCGGCTGCTGATAGAGCAACTGGCAATGGAAGCGCGCAAAAGCGAGTATGTAGACCAGAAGAGTGGCGTATCGGCCAGGCTTACCATCTCTGCTTTCGAAAACCTGGTGAGCACGGCAGAGCGCCGTGCCCTGCGCGATGGTTATGAGAAGACCATGGTGCGCATTGCCGACTTCATAGGTGTAATACCCGCCATCACCGGTAAGATAGAACTGGTATATGAAGGCGAACAGGAAGGTGCTATGAATGTAGCCTACCGCCTGCTGGGGCAGTCTATCAGGGCTATGTTCACCCAATACTTCCCCGATCCGCAATCATTTAAGAAAGGCCGCACACCGGAGAGTGCGCGCGCTAAATCAAATCCTTACCAAACCATTATAGACTGGTTCGGACAGGGCAATGATGTAGCGCTGCTACAGGATGAAACAGATGAAGCTTACCGAAACAAGCTATATCGTGTAGATGGGCTGTATGGTGCCGTAAAGCAATTTTATCCAAAGGCAGATGAGGCACAAAGTACCCTGCTGATGGAGTTTTTATTGCACGGCCTGGCAGAATTCTCACTCATCAGCAAGAAGGGAATAGAAGCCGGGGGCTATGCCTTTGGCGATATACTCAACAGCATGCTCAATATCAACTTCGGTGCAGAGCATGATGAGGATGATGAAGAGGATTTTTAAAAGAGTGTATATTGGAGAAAATAACCTTCCGTGTCCACGAGAACTTTTTTCCAACTACTGTTCAAATTATTTGCACTGATATTGATTGTAAGTTCTGTCAATGCTTTGGCAGTATCAATACAATCAATATTTTACTTTTTCAGCAATTATGATATCCTATTACTAGGGATAGGATTGGTAACGCTTACCTTTTTTATAGCCCTCATTTATGTTTTATTATATAAAGGCGACTTTATCATTGATAAACTTAAACTGACCTCTAATATTGATGAGTATTTATCTTTTAATATTCACCGAAAAGATGTGCTAAGTATCGCTGTTCTTTTAATAGGGGGATATACGCTGATAGATGAGATCCCTGCATTTTTCAGTAATCTGTACAGCTATTATTGGGAGGCGCGAGTGGAATATGGCTTTGGACCTAAACAAAGCGGGCATCAATTTGCTTATTCAAGTGCCAGAATCATTATTGCATTGCTGCTGCTTGGCAATAAAAAAGCTATCGTGAATTTTATAGAACTGAAGCGAAAAAAATAACATGCACAACATCACCACAGAAATATTTTATCGCACCGCACGTAGCGGTGGCAAGGGTGGCCAGAATGTAAACAAGGTGGAAACCATGGTTGAAGCATGGTGGCATATTCAGAATTCGCATGCCTTTACGCCTGAAGAAAAAGAACTGATACAAACTAAGCTTGCCAACCGCATCAATAAAGATGGCTACCTGGTAGTAAAAAGCAGCGAAACCCGTTCGCAGTTAGAGAATAAACACATAGCCCTGCAAAAGATGCAGGAGCTGGTAGCACAAAGCCTTATAGTGCCTAAAAAGCGCAAGCCCACAAAACCCGGCAAGGCTGCAAAAGAAAAGCGCCTGGAATCCAAGCGCCGTGAATCTTTTAAAAAGCAGATGCGTCGTAGCGACTGGTAATGCTACTGTGCCAGGTGGGCACGTATCATCCAAGCTATCTTTTCATGCTTCTGCAATATCTCTGTAAGGAAATCGCCCGTACCAACGTCATCATCTTTATCCTGCACCTTATCTATCGATTCGCGTATGCTGCGGATGATAGACTGGTGGTCGTCCAATAGTTTCTGCAACATTTGAGTAGCGGGCAGCTTACCGCCATTGTCTTCCTGCAGCCTTGTGTTCTGCAAAAACTCGTACATGCTGCCGGTAGAATAATGTCCTATATAACGGATGCGTTCTGCTATCTCATCTATCCAGTCGGCCAGCAAGTTATACTGCTCTTCAAAAAATTTGTGCAGCACGCCAAATTCCAACCCTTCTACATTCCAGTGAAAGTTGCGGGTCTTTACATATAGTACATGTTCATCGGCCAATAGCAGTTGCAGCTCATTGGCTACATCCTGCCGATGCTCATCGGTGATGCCGATCTTTACATTGTTGTTTTTTGATTTAGTTGCCATAACAGCTTGTTTTACACGTGGTTCAATAGATACTCTATTGATCTTGGGTAAAAAAAGTGTTCCAACTGATGAATTTTATTGGCTAATGTATCAGCAGTATCGTTTTCTTCTATACGGCATCTGGCCTGTGTTATAATATCGCCGCTGTCATACACTTCATTTACATAGTGTATGGTAATGCCCGATTCACGTTCTTTATTGGCCAGTACGGCATTGTGCACATGGTGCCCATACATACCCTTACCGCCATAGTTGGGCAGCAAGGCCGGGTGAATGTTTACAATACGGTTGGGGTATGCTGCCACCAGCGATGCCGGTATCTTCCACAGGAAGCCCGCCAGTACTATCAGCGATGGGTTGTGCTCTGCCAGCTGTTCCAGCAGCAGTGTTCCTTTTATAGATTCCCTGTCTATTATCAGGAAGGGTATATGCTCATCCTTTGCTATATCCAGCACTCCGGCATCGGCCTTGTTCGTAACGATAAGCGTTACACGTGCCTGCCCTGTGGTTTTAAAATGATCTATGATGGCGCGGGCATTGGAACCCCTGCCGGAAGCAAAAATGATAATAGAATGCATATGGCCGCAAAGGTAGTAAAGAGTTTACGTTTTGGCATTTATGTATCTTAGCACTATGAGCAATGAGAAGCTGAGACTGGATAAATACCTATGGTCGATACGCGTGTTTAAAACCCGCACACTGGCTACCAATGCCTGCGATGAGGGTAAGGTAAAGTTCAACGGTGCTAATGTAAAGCCATCGCGCACGGTGGCTGTAGGCGATACTTATGAAATACGCACCCCTGCACGCAAATGGGTGATAGAAGTAACAGGGCTGCTGCACAACCGCCTGGGTTACGAAGAGGCTATAAAATACTATGTAGATAAAACACCGGAAGAAGAGAAAGTAGACAAGCGCATGATGGAAAGCTTCCATACCGGTAAGCGCCTCAGCAAAACAGGCCGCCCGTCTAAAAAACAACGGCGCGACCTGAATGATTTCCTGGGTTTTGATGAAGAACCCGGACTATAAATTTTAGTAGGCAGAAACGAAGTTGCCTTCTTTTACTATTACCCAGTTATCACCAAAGTCTTCACTACGGAAGATGCCTTTGCTGGTAGCTGCGTATACATATCTTTTAGAACGGTTGTTCTTGTAATAATCTTCTTTACCCACTATCGCACGCACTGTCATGTTTTGTGTAAGGCCTATGCTGGCAGGTTCAAAATTGGTAGTACCTATTTTCAGTCGATAGATGCCTTTGCTCTCCGTACCTATCAGCACTGTCTGGTCGAATGGAGAATTAGCGCAACGCAATGGCTCACCTGCAGGCAAGCCTGCATAAGCATTCCAGGTAGCACCGTCGTCCGTGCTGTAAAAAGCACCGCTTTGGCCGCTGTAGTCTACAGCTATTACTGTGTTTTCCTTATGCGTCAGGTAGAAAAGGCCCACCGGCAGTTTGGTACCGCCGGTTGTTTTCTGCCATTGCTGGCCGGGATCAGAAAGACGGAATGTTTCTTTATTGAAATTATCCAGTGCTATCAGCTTACCGCTTTTCAGCTCCGTAAAAGAAGTGATCTGTGTTCCCGCTGGTACATTTTCATCGGTTACAGGTTTCCATTTATTCACTTCACCAAAGTCATCGTTGTACACCATGCCTTTACCCAAGGCAGATATCACATATACACGCTTATACCTTGCCCAGTAGTGCATAATGCTTTGCTCGAAACCAAAGCCTACATCTGTATAGGTTGGGTTAGAATTGTTACCCGTAAGGCTGTTCTCTATAATGTGCAGGTTATATTGATAGAACAGAATATTATTACCCGCCGTAATGATAGACGTGGTAGGGATACCACCATTGAATACTACATATTTATAGTTGAAACCCTCGTTTGTATTCAATATAGTTCCTGAGCTGTCGCCAACATATAATGAGTAAGGTTTTGAAATAACCTGGTTATTATCAATTTCGTTAATCTTCGGTTTGCAGGATTGGAACGTTAGTGCCATCGCTGCCACTACGCCCATGCTATAGATAATGGTACGATTACCCATTGAAAAAATTTTCATCAAGTTTATAAAAAATAGTTAAGAAATCAAAGGTTATATATTAATTCTAAGACAGCAATACCCGGCAGGTGGTTTGTCCTGCCGGGTAATTTCACTTAAATATATAAACATTATCTGCTATTTCAATGCTACAGGGGCATTTGCTGTTTCACTTTCGTTCATTTTATTGGCAAAGTCCAGCAGCAGCAGCAGGCTGTTTTCTTCTTTGTTTATAAAGTTGATGTCCAGGTCGTATTCAAAGGCATCATTTTTAAAATCGCCACCTGTAAATAGCACATCACTTACCAGTGTGCGTGCATTGTGCATCATGGCAGCATCCGCAGGCCTTGCACCTGCCGTATCTACACCCGCCATCATGCTTTTTACATCAAAATAAAGGCCGTTGGCATGGTCATATACCTTTCCTGCATTACCGTTTTTTTTCTGTGCCTTGTAGCTGCCCGCCAGGTAGCCCGCCGCCAGTTCATCTTTGTTCGATAGCACTACGTAGCCTTTATCTATGATGATGGCCAGTTTCGTACCCATCAGCATGGGCACGGCATAGCGGCCATTGCCTACGGGTGCCAGCATCGAATCGTTCCGGGCTACCTGCAATAGTTTATCAAATTTTTCCTGCTTGCCTATTTTCAGCGCAAACACGTAATCGGCATCACTGGTGCCGGTAGTAATAGGCTGCTGCCCCGGGTACAGGCTATCGGCAGGTATGGTATGCCTCATGTTTTTAAAATTGGTAACCGATACCGCCATATCGCCCGATATGGCATCTGCCACATCTTCTATGGTCAGTCCTTTTTGTGCCAGTGGTATGTTCACAAAACCTATCAGGCCCAATTTATCCAGCATCTGCCTGATGCCTTTGGTAGAAATATGGGCTGCCGCCAGCATGTTCAGGTTATCGCCCGGCAGCCGGTCTATCGTTTCTTTATCGGTATTGCCCTTGCCCATTTCCTTATACACACTCCTCAGCTCTTCCGATGTATAGTAGCGCATCTTACCGGCTATTTTGCCCGTTTCAAAGTCTATACCCATAGCCATAGCAGCATCTTTCCACAGGCTGCCTGCTGCGGCCAGTCCCCCGGCCATGCTGCCTGCTTGCTGCATGTTATGGGCCATCAAGGCTTCGTAGTTTACCCACAGGCTTATATCGTGGCCTTCTTCCTGCAGCTTTACAAAGTTTTTATTACCGGTTATGGCATTTTCTTTAGTGGTGCCCAGTGCTTTTTCTATTTCCATCGCCATGGTAGCCTCATCTGGCTTGCGGGGTGCAGGTGGCGTATCCATGCCCATGCTGTCCAGCGCTTCCATATCTTCGGCGCTCATATTCATGTTATTTTCCTGCTGCTGGTACACTGTATTCATCACTATCAGCAGGTTATTGGTCCAGCCTGCATATACATCGCTGCCCAGCAGGGCTTCTTTCCTGTCTTTCTGCTGCTTTATGGTTACGCCGGGAAACTGCTTTTTCAAAAAGGCTTCCCATTTACCTGCATCATCCAGCGGTATCACCGCCGTTACTTTATTGCCGCCCATATAGCGGCTATCGGCCTGCACATAGGCATAGTAAGTGGTCATGGTTTCTATACCACTGTTTTCCAGCTCTTTTATCATGCTGCTGTCGTTCATCTTTTGCTGCATGTTTTTCAGCAGCTTGCTGCCCCACAGGGCATTCCAGGCTACTTTTTTGCCCAGTGCAGCAGTGTTGATGCCCAGTACGGCAGTAGCGGTGGCAGGTATGTGGTCGGCATGTGTTGGTGTCTTCTTACAGGCCGAAAAAAGGGCGGCACCCAGTAATAGTAATGTGACGATGTGCGTTCGCATATGTATATGTTGCTATATAAAATTAACGGTAATGGTTTATAAACAAGTATCCCGTTCCTGATAACGGTTCGGAACGGGATACTTATATATCGGGCCAGGCCCGGAAATGTTACAAATTAAAACGGCAGGTCATCCACATTTTCAGGGGATGGGTTGAAATAGTTGCCGCCACCGCCATTGTTGGGTGCAGGGGCATTATTGTAAGATGGCGCAGGGGCAGCGTTATAGTTGCCTGCCGGAGCACCGGCACCCGCAGATGCCGCTTCTACACGCCATGCATCCAGGTTGGTAATAAAATTCACACGGCCATCTTTTTCCCACCTGTTACCTTTTATATTAAAGCTCACTTTTATCTGGTCGCCTTCGTTAAACCTGTCAATTATTTCGCATTTGTTTTGTACCAGCTGCATTTTTGCATAGTTGGTATAGGTATTACCGTTTATCTCTTCGGCCAGTTCCATTACAAATTCACGTTTCTTAAAGCGTTCGCTCACCTGTTGTGTATCATACTTTACCAGCAGTTTACCTGTTACTTCTAAACTCATATTTTAAAATTTAAAAAATTACGACGTTGTATATGATTGCAAAGATACTAAGATAGTGAGGGTGCAGAAATAAAAAAAGTGCATCACGCAGATGCACTTTTAAAATCGGGGATGCCTGTTTGACACCTGTATATATCTTTATTGT
>JANLJF010000106.1 GCA_029255605.1 Azovibrio restrictus | reverse complement strand
TCGCGCAGGCCTACATCCATTTTTATGTTCAGGTCATTATTCAGTTTCTTTACACCAAACACCTCAAACGGCAATACCAATCCACGCACGCGGTAGCCGGCACCTATCACATATTCTGTGCTGTAGGTTTCGCTCACCTGGTAGTCTACCATGCTCAGGCTCACGGTACGTGTTTTACGGAAGTCGAACCGGAAAGTCATATTGTTGCGGAACGAAGCGTCGAAACCAAACATCGGGTTCAGCGATTCTGTTATCGTTACGTTTGGCACCTGGTAAAATGGTACGAAGTTGCCCGAATTGGAATCGATGAACGACGGGAAACCAACGCTGTAAATATCCTGGTAGAACAATGCTGATACAAAACTGTTCATAGACAGCGTACCTGTATAAGCATGGTTGATAACCAGGTTATTCATCACTTCGGCAATAGCCGGTATCTTGGTAAGGCCGGTATATGCTACCCGCCAGTTGGGCATCGGCACATAATTGCGGAACGGGTTGCTGCGGATGTTTTTATTACGCTGGTCGATAAGGCCCACATCATTGGCACTCTTACCGGTATAAGCAGCCAGGAATGACGGTACCAGTACATCCTGAGAGTAGCCGGTGTACCCTTTTTTGTAATTAGGATCGTTCGGGTCGTCTACACCGTTACTATACGGGTTGCTGCGGCTCAACCTTTCAGACACTACTTTCCTGTTCTCCATAAACTGCCTGAACGGCCCGCTATTCACATCCGATTTGTTGAACAGTGTTTTCAATCCTATAAATGAAGAAGTGAAAGAACCACTCTCATAAGGGTTGTTGTGCGTAAAGTCGCCAACGCCTGTAAGGGTCGTATCCTTAAACAGTTCGCTATGGGTTTTGCTGAACGAACGTGTTACGGTAAAGTCTATCCTGAAATCTTTGATAGGTTCTACGGTAGTTGTAATATTCAGCGTTTGCGCATACTGCTGCTGAAATTGTGCATTGAAGAGGCTATCGCGGCTCAGGCGACCGGCATAGGCTTGTTTTTCCAGCCAGCTTCTATCGGGCTGCATACCATATACAAAGTCGAAGCCCGGTGCCCCGCTCGATGTATTGATACCCAGTATATTGGTACTATCCATATAGCCCGGCAGTGTAGCGCCTGCGTTCTCGCTATAGTTCACCGTAGTACGCTTCACCATCGTCAGCAGCCTGCCACCAAAGCGTTCTATGTCCGTCACCTTCGGCGTGCTATTGCGGCGCTGCTGGCGTGCCAGTTTTCTTTCTTTTTTACGCTTGGCCTTGTCTGCTTTTGCCTTGGCTATTTCCTCTGCCTTCAGCAGCTTGCGCATAGAGTCCAGTTGCTTATCGCTCATCTTACCGGCCATGGCAGCTATGGTCTTCTCCAGCTCGGTAGAATCATCTTTCTTTACCACATCGGTTTTAACCGGTGCCTTCGGCTTATCCAGCGATGGTTTGTCTTTGCCACGCAGGTCTTTCACCGTTTTACCATTATCCGGTGCCAGGCCGGGCTTATTGCCATCTTTATCGTCTTTGCCGTTTTTAATTTTGGGTGGCTTAGGCTGGTTCACGGCACGCAGCCAGCGGTTCTTATTATACAGTTGTGTAAACTGCAGTTCTAAGTTGGCTTGTTTGGTTTGCGTATTGCCAATGGTATTACCCAGGCCACGCGCCAGTTGCGATGCCGCCGTCCACGAATAGGTAGACCCGTATTGCAGGCGCAGGTTGGTCCAGTCTGTTATCGGCAGCTTTTGCAGCGGCAGGTTGTAGCTGGCGTTGAAAGATTGGGTATAGAATGTATTACGCCCGAAGGTTTTTATTTTATCCCAAAGCGAATCGCGTTTTTCACCATTATCTATCCTGCCATATGGCTCATCAATACGTGAAGTATTTGTTGCCTTATAGTCGAACGACAAGGAACGTGTCAACTCCCAACGCAGGGTATAATCGCGTATCCACGTAAAGTTTTTATAGAAGGTTGGCGGTATGGCAATGATATCGCCCGTTATGTTGCGCACTTTTGTTTCGTTCACAATACGGTTCATATCCGTACGGAAGGTAAAGTTGGCGGGCAACAGGTTCAGGTTGAAGTCTTTTATCAAAGACATCCATTTCGATTTCGACCTGATAAGGGTTTTAAAAGGCTCTATCGATTTGGACTTGATGCTGTAGGTATAACCCAAACCTAATTTATGGTTCAGCAATTCATCGCTTTCTATCGTAGGGTTGCGTTTGAACTGGCGGTTGTAAGCATAGCTCACATCAAAGTTCTTCACGCTCCACGGCATTGTTTTGGCAGATGGTTTTTCAGGATTGCCCAATACGCGCACGTTAGAAAAATTGACACTGGTAATAGAAGTATAATCCTGTGCAGCTTTGCGTATAGAATCGCGCTGTGCAGCATCGCGTGCTGCATTCAGTTTGTCGCCATATTTCACATCCAGGTCGAAAGGATCGTATTGCGGGTTGCTGATGTTTTCAGAATAACCTACAAACACCGGTAGCTGTACACCCCATTTTTTAGGCATCAGCTTACCCATATTCAGATTGGTAGATGCATTGTATTGATAGTAGTTATCGCGGAAGCGCTGGTTCAGTTTCTGATCTATATTACCATAGCCCGCAGTGTGCATGCTACCTGCCAGGTTCACAGCGCCAAGGTCGGCCAGCTGTATAGCCACCTTGCCCGATGCAGCGTAACCCGGAGATTCATTCAGCCCTACCATCCGTAGTTCGTTAAACCATATTTCCGCACATTTGGCCATACCATCATCCGTAAGTGTCTGGTTGGTCTTCAACGGGTTGGCTACACCCAGCATAATGGTTTTGGCATCACCGATATTCGGGTTACCTACTACGGTAATATAATTACCCTTGCTATCGGTAACGGTATAGGGTATGAAGGCGGCAATACCTTTATTATTTCTTTCGGTTTTTACATGCACCAGGTCATCCAGCACCAGGTCCAGCCTGTTGGCTTCGGGCCACACGGCCTCATCGGTACTACTACCCGGCGCTGTGATGCGCAGGGGCACCTGGTATTCATAGTAGTTATTGGTAAAGTCGCTACCTATACGTATCACACCACGCAGGTCGCCATCTTTCACCGGCTGCTGTCCTGTGCGCGATTCCGCATGCACAAACATACGCAGCTTGCTGAACTGGCGCATATCCACACCTACTTCTTTAAACACAGCGCGCATATCACCATCTTTCAGATTGCACACCTGCAGCGATAGTGCCTGCTCGTTCAACTGTATGCTCTGGCCATTGGCAACATTTGCCTGCTGGCGGTTTACCCCCGGTGGTATTACATATGGTATGGGTTGGCGATCGCTGTTCTCTTCCAGGCTCACCGATGTTACGGCAAAGTCTACAGAGTTCTGGTCATCTTCCGGAATATTCTCACCCGGGTTCTGTAAGGAGAACATATAGCGGCGCCAGTTATTACGGCCCAGTTCCAGCCTTGCAAAACGCATGATGACACTATCCTGGAACCCACTCATGAACATACGTATGAAACGTACAGAGCGGAAGTCGGCTATGTTACCCACCTTGGCATTGTAATCGCGGATGGGTATTTTGAATTGATACCAGCGTTCCGGCTCGGTGCTGCCGTTCGGCAGTTTCACATTTGTTTCCTGTATGCTCACCACATAGTTGCTACCTACTTGCATACCAGGCTTCATATCTATACGATACTGATAATAGTCTTCTGCTTCGTTCAGCGTATTATCACGGTTGATGTCTTCAGACTCCGGTATGGTAGTACCGGCATTAGAATACTCACCGCTGGTATTGGCGGGCGAGTTGCCATGCGGGCCATTGAATTTTTTATAACGGCCCAATACACCCGGCTCATTATTATCATAATCAGAACCACGGAAGTGGTGAAAGTCATCACCCGAAGGATCGTTCTGCAGGCTATTCAATGCATCAGGATTCGTAACCACACCGGCTACCTGTGCCAGGTATTGTGCAAACCAGCCTTTTTCCTCTTCGTTATCCAGGCCATCATAACCCACATCCTGCGTAGTGCGGGCAGCAGGGTCGTTATCAAATGCGCGGGTTATCTGCTGTTGTATGCTTGGCGAATAGCCCCATACACTTTTGTTGAGCTGCTCCCTATTCTTTGGAACAGTAATACCGTTCTCAAAGAATTTACGGGAATCTTTCAGCACATCTTCCGATATATTACCCAGGTTGATATACAGCGAACCGCCCTGCGAAGCAGGATTGCCGATGAAGGGGTCCATTACCCAGAATTCGATAAACTCTACATTCGATTGTTCGAAGTCACTGTTATCTATCGCACGCATGATGCCACCCCAGCGTTCCTGCGGGTTTTTCAGTTTACCATTCCCATCCAGTGCATTAGCATCAAAGTTATACGGCCCCCTGTCTTTAGGATAGTAGGCAAGGTCTAATGTAGAAAGGGCACTTTGCAATATTGTGTTGTTCTTCTGGGGGAACACATCCTGCTGCTGCACCTGGCGTATATAATGCTGGTTGGGGTCTTTCTTCACATAATCGGGCACACCGGTACTGGGGTCTATCAGCGATGGTTCCAAAAAGTACCATGCCAATTTTGCCCTGTTTTTGTTGTAATCCAGGTTATCGTTCAGCGCGCCTTCTTTAAACAGCTGATTACCATTTTTATCTATAGCACCTACCGGTGTACTGGCCAGCGACCATGAATTGGCCGGGAATTTCAGGTCGTAAGAGCTGCGTGTACCTTCAAAGTCATCTACATATACAGAGCCTTCAGGGTCCAGCGAATTGATCTGCTTGCTGTGGCCGGGTAACAGGCTGGCTACCTCTCCCGATACACTTATAAGTGATGGCGCTGTGGTAGAATAAATAGGCAGCTTATCGAGGAACCGGGTAAGTGCAGGCGACTCAGACTGATAGTTGGCATCTATACCCAATACGGTATTTTTAATAGGGTCTTCGCCTACGGTTGTTTTTTGTGTGAACGGACGCTCCGTAAGGCGCATGAAGGTACCACCCAATGTCAGTTTCTCATTTAAATAATAATCAAGACGAAGGCCGGTAAAGTTTTGCTGCTGGAAACCGAAGGTGGCATTATCCTCATACTGCACACTGATGGGTATGCCGGAGTTGAGGATACCTGTGTTCAATATCTTCAAACGGCCCAGGCCATAATCTATCTGGTAGTCCACATTCTCTATCAGGCGCTGCCCACCGGCAGATACCGCTACCGAACCCTGAGGTATGTTAAAGCCCCCTAGGAATATTTCGGAAGAAGAAGACGATTTGTAAGAACCCTTGATAACATAGCGGTTGTTTTGCTGAAACTGGCGTGCTATGGTTTTGGTAGAATCGTACAGTATGGTATAGAGATATTTCCGTTGCAGTTGTGCATTGTCGCCTATGGCGGGCTTCAGGCCACTGCCAAAAGGTTCCAGTACGGGAAAGATGATTTTACCTTGCTGTGTATTGATCGTAATGCCTTCTACAAAGTCGAAGATACCATCGGGGCTGGGGTCATTCTGTATATTCAGGCGGTCGAGGTTCAATAATGATATAAGCGGCTGCCCTGCTTTTTCCCCTTCCGGTATATATCTTTTTTCACCACCACCGGGGTCCTGGTATAATACATTCAAACGAAACTCGTCTTTAGACACACCCAGCCCACCCAATGCATACACGTTTTTCATCATCAGCTTCCAGATAGGCAGCGTAGGGCGTGCAGATGTACCTTTCAGTAGTTTCAAAAACATCACGCGCTGATCGGCCACAGCGCCACCGGTATTGGGTAGTGGCGGCAGGTCTTCAGAAAACTCACCCACCTGGTACACCTTACCATTGTAAGTATAGCGGTATGCTACTGCCAGCACATCGGCCGGGTTCAGTTGTGTGTTTAGCGATATATAACCCAGTTGCGGGTTGAAAGAATATTCAGAGGGGTTCAGCTTACGTGCAGTCTGGCTTTCAAAGTCGAGGCTGTTTGTAAAGCCAAGTGCGGTAACAATACCGGTAGCCGTACCGGGTACACGCGCACTGGGATTTTCCTGCAACCTGCTATATAGCTGGTTCACATTATTATCCGGCAGGCCATAAGGTACCGGTTTGGCAGCACCTGCCACCAGCGGGTTGTGTGGCGATGCCTCACCAAGGTCCATAAAACCGAAAATGGTACGTACCCCATCGGTAGCACCTGTGGTATTGGTTATCCAAACCTCTATCTTATTGATAGTAACCTGCGAGTTGATGATGGGATAGTTTTCGAGCGCGCGGTTGTAGTTATTGGCAAAGTATTGTGCCAGCAGGAAGTGGCGGTTCTCTTCATAGTCATCGGCCTTGATGGCGAACTGCTGTGTTTGGGAACCACCCTGTATGGTAAGGCTGTTTCTTTTAGAGCGCTGTTGCGATACTACACCCGTTACCCACAACCTGCCAAACTGCAACTGTGTTTTAAGGCCAAAGAGTGACTGCACACCGCTTATCAGGTTGCTGCGCAGGGGGAAGCTCACGTTACCTGCTTCTATCTTCTTGATAATTTCGTCTTCTTTACCTGTATATTCCAGTCGCTGTATGTTCTGGTAGTCGAAGGTGGCTTTGGTATTATTACTGATATTCAGTTTCAGCTTATCACCCACTGTGGCCAGCAGGTTGATGTTCATCTGCATATCAAAATCGAAGATGCCGTATTTCTGTGCACGTTGCGGCAATGCGGGGTTCTTAATGTTTTGCCAGTTGCCGCCAAAGGTTACGTCTACATTACCCTGTGGCCTTACCACAATGCCACTGCCGCCAAATATACGATCGAAGATACCCTCGCGGTACATGGTGGGCAGTTGTGGTTTAGTATTGAAAAGCGAGAGGGCATCCATACGGCGCTGCCAGTACGACTGCTCATCTTTTTCAGCTTGGTATTTCATGTACTCGTCCAGGGTCATGAAGTTAGGGGTGCGCAGGTAGCGGTCGCCCAGCTTTTCGGTAAAGTAGTACCTGTTTTCCTCAGGGTCATATTCTACTGACCTGTTGACGTTGGCAGGGTCTTGCAGGTCGATGCTGGGTATTGTTTTTTCGCCAGCCTCACCGCTGCGGTCTTGTATGGGAAATTTAAGGGGATCTTTTTTACGGGTAGTATCCTCTGCTGGGTCTGGCTCCTCATACTCAAAATCTCCTTCATAATCGCGGGCAGCAGCATTCGCTATGGCTACTACCAATGTTATAAAGAAAAACAGTTTGTACCCGAAATTTGTCTTCCGCTTCAATCTCGTTCCTTTTCTTAGGTTTATAGCACCCTTAGTGCTTGTTTTATCAGCTCTTCTACAGTTAACGTACCGGCATCTTTTACTTTCTTCAAAGCAGCCTCGGCCATGGTTTTCGTTATACCCAGGTTCACTAATGCAAATAACGCATCTTCCTCTTTGGTATTGTGTACGGTATGGGGTAAAGATGCAGTATTTTTTTCTAAATGCAGCTTGCCTTTCAGCTCCAGTATGATGCGCTGGGCGGTTTTGGCACCAATACCTTTCACCTTCTCCAGCGTTCGCGCATCTTCATGCGCTATGGCCCGTTCCAGCTCTTCCGGCGTTAGCGACGACAGGATGATGCGCGCCGTGGCGGCACCTACCCCATTGATACTTAGCAACTGGCGAAAGGTGGTCCGTTCCGTTTCATCGGCAAAGCCATACAGCACCCAGGCATCTTCGCGCACCTGCACATGGGTATACAGGCGGCACCGTTCCAGGTCTTGCACCCTGCCATATGTTTGCAGCGTAATATTGACCTCGTAACCAACTCCGTTTACAGAAAGATATAACAGGGAAGGGGATTTATAACTCAGTTCACCCTCCAGGAAAGCATACATACTACGAATGAATTATACAAATATCACAAATATTACCTATAAAAAGAGCGGCATGTTATACACACCGCTCCATATATGACATTAAGTTGACACCGGTTTTAGAACCACCAGGGTATCTTGTTGCTCTCAAATTTATATATGAACATTAAAGATATAGTTGAGTAGCTGTCTTTCACTTCTTTATTACCGCGCTTAGACCATGCTTTGTGTTTCACACTGGGGTCTATAGCCCATGATTTATCATACATTTCTTTGGCCACTGCTGCTTTTTCAGGAGACAGGTAGCGGTCCAGGTACTCAGGTGTAACGTATTCGCTGCTCACGTTATCCAGTCTGTCGTGGCCGGTAAAACGGTACAGGTACTCGATACCCAGCGACATATTGCGGTTCAGGTCGTAACGAAGGCCAAGGCCAGCGGGTACAGCTACCTGCCAAAAAGATGTTTTTTGAGAATACGTAGGCGTAGGGTCTTCATGTTCAAAACCTTCGCCTTCCAGGCTCAGGTCGCCCACTTTTACCCAGCGTTTAGCACCGGTATTGCGTTCTATGAAAGTACTGAATGGCGTGTAGTAGAAACCACCGATACCCACTGTCAGGTAAGGCTGCAACCTCCATCCGGCAGATTTGCTTTCCGAGTTGCTGCGGAATGGCATGAATTCCACCTGGAACAAGCCTTCCCACATACTTACTTTTATATCCTGGTTGCGCAGGTAGCGTTGAAATGCATCGTCTTCTATCGACTTGGCAGTTTTGGCTTTCTTTTCATTCCAGGCATCGGTAGCATACAGGGTACCATAGCTAAGGCCTAAGCGGAATGCCAGCATAGGATGCGCTGTATAACGGCCAAACAAACCGCCCATGAAACATGGCTGGTCGAAATACTTGCCGTTGGTATAATGGTCTACAAAATTCTGGGTACCTACGTCACCCCATAAATCGGTCATGCCGAATTGTATACCCATTGAGTATCCGGGATGCTCCACATACTCACGTGGAATAGCAGGTTGGGCATTAACAGAAATAGTGGCAGCGCTAACGCATAAGGCTAAAAGGCTACGGACAATCTTTTTCCGCATTGTACTCTGGTTTTAGCGTTGAAGATAAAAAAATTATTTTCCTTTAAAAATAGCTTTCCGTTTTTCTAAGAAAGCTGTTGTTCCCTCACGCATGTCTTCGGTAGAAAAGCATTCACCAAAGCGCTTCACCTCGTTGGCAAAACCGTTACTATCCGCTTTCGCCGCATCATTCACACAAGATATAACTTTTGATATAGCAATGGGAGCCTTTGTATGTATTTTTTGCAAAATTTCTTTGGTTTTGCTCAAAAGCTCGGCCAGTGGCCATACATGGTTTACAAGGCCCAGTGCTTTTGCTTCATCTGCACCTATCATATCGGCGGTCATCATCAGCTCCATCGCTTTGCCTTTGCCCACCAGCTGTGTCAGGCGTTGTGTACCGCCATAGCCCGGTATCAGGCCCAGGTTTACCTCAGGCTGGCCAAACTTGACATTCTCGCTGGCTGTGCGGAAGTGGCAGGACATGGCCAGCTCGCAACCACCACCCAATGCAAAGCCATTAACGGCAGCAACGATAGGCTTAGGGCTGTTCTCTATTTTATCGAAAACATTATCCTGTCCTTTCTTAGCAAGGGCCGAACCGCCTGCAGCATCCAGTGTGGTAAACTCAGAAATATCCGCACCGGCTACAAATGCCTTCTCACCGCTACCGGTAAGTATCGCGCTCTTTATCTCTGCATTATTATATATCTCGTCTACCACCTTACCTAGTTCTTCTATCACATCCTTGTTCAGGGCATTCAGTTTATCAGGGCGGTTGATGGTCACTACCAGTGTCCCATCCTGCAAGTCTGTCAATAATGTTTGGTACATATTCTTGTGAAAATTGTTTGAATTAAATCTGTATTAAAATAGTTGGCTGCGGTGTTTTTGCACCCATTCTGTTATGTATGTGGCTATTTCGGTAGTAGGGGCACCGGGGGCAAACAGCTTACCTACCCCTGCCTTATACAGTTCCTGCATATCTTCTTCGGGTATGATACCGCCACCTGTCAGCAACACATTTTCCAGGCCTTTCTCCTTCATCAGCTGCATCACCTTGGGGAATACCGTATTGTGCGCACCGCTGAGTATGCTGATGCCTATAGCATCTACATCTTCCTGCAAAGCCGTGTTTACCACCATTTCGGGTGTCTGGCGCAGGCCGGTATATATTACTTCCATACCTGCATCGCGCAGGGCAGTTGCTATCACTTTGGCACCACGGTCGTGCCCGTCAAGACCCACCTTTGCTACCAGCACACGCACGGGTCGTTGCATCCTTTCTGTCATAATCCTAATAAAAATGCGGATAAAAGTAACAATAAGAGCAATAAGTAGGTTATGTATGAGTTATCATGCTTTAATTTAGTAGCCTGCTATCTTAGAAAATCGTCAACATCTCATATAAGCCAATGGCATGGCTACTTGTAAATACGTGTATTATGAACGCAGTAAAAATCATAGTATCTCTGTTGTTGCTGGCAAATATGCCCGCAACTGCACAAACTAAATTTTACTTTAAACCCTCAGCAGGCGTAGGCACTGGCAATCTTAGTCAACGCTCCCAGACCATCAATACCACTACCTATGCTAAAACACCGGCTACTTATGGCGGGTTAGCCTTAGGCTACCGTATCGGCCGTTTCGACATCAGCGCAGGCGTTACCTATATGAGAATAGGTTATAAGATTACCAACATTATGTTTGCCGATATTAATAATACCGTTGATTCCGGCTCTATTACTTATTATTATAATCAATTGCTGTTGCCCGTACTGGTGGGCTACGATATACCGCTTAATAATCGTTTTCACTTCATTCCGCAAACGGGGATAGCGTTGTGGTACACCCTGAACGGCCGCTATGAACTGGAAACGATAAAAACACATAGGAAACAAACCATACCAGCTAATGCCGTTTCGAACTTTGGTAATACGATGGGCGTATACAGCACCACGCATTTGAATATCTCTCACGATGTATCACCAAAGCTGGCTGTATCTGTAGCGCCTTCGCTTTATTATATGATCACTGCATTCAACCGTTCCCCATTTGCCAATTCATCCCAAAGATTATATTCCGTAACTCTGGACCTTGGATTGACGATGAACCTGGGTAATTCCAGGTAGCAAACAATTTCTTACAAAGCGTACCTTTGCGCCCATGAGCGAAGAGAAAAGCCTCAATTTTTTAGAAGAAATCATTGAACAACATATTGCTGAGGGCAAGTATGAACATATCCACACCCGTTTTCCGCCGGAGCCGAATGGCTACCTGCACATAGGGCATGCTTCATCTATCTGCCTCAACTTTGGCCTTGCCAAAAAGTATAATGGCAAAACCAACCTGAGGTTTGATGATACCAACCCCGTAACGGAAGATACCGAGTATGTAGAAAGCATTAAGTACGACATCAAATGGCTGAGCGATGCCATTGGTAAGAGTTGGGACAATGAGTTCTATGCATCTGACTATTTCGACCAGATGTATGCATTTGCAGTTACACTTATCAAGAAAGGACTGGCTTATGTAGATGACAGCACGGCCGAAGAAATAGCGGCTTCCAAAGGCAGCACTACCGAGCCGGGTAAAAACAGCCCTTACCGCGACCGCAGTGTAGAAGAAAACCTGCAACTGTTTGCCGATATGAAGGCAGGCAAGTACCAGGACGGCGAAAAAGTGCTGCGTGCCAAAATAGATATGGCACACCCCAACCTGCTGATGCGCGACCCGCTGATGTACCGCATAAAACATGCACACCACCACCGCACGGGCGATACATGGTGCATCTACCCGATGTACGATTTTGCACACGGGCAAAGCGATAGTATAGAGCACATCACGCACAGTATATGCACGCTGGAATTCATACACCACCGCCCGCTGTACGATTGGTTTATAGAAAAGCTGGAAATCTTCCCATCGCACCAGTACGAGTTTGCCCGCCGCAACCTTACCTATACGGTAATGAGCAAGCGCAAGCTGCTGCAACTGGTAAATGAGAAGTATGTAGCCGGCTGGGACGACCCGCGTATGCCTACCATCAGTGGTATGCGCCGCCGTGGCTATCCCGCACAGGCCATCGTAAACTTTTGCGATACGGTAGGTATAGCCAAGCGCGAGAATATTGTTGACCTGAGCCTGCTGGAGTTTCACGTACGCGAGCAATTGAACAAAACAGCCAACCGCGTAATGGCCGTACTGGATCCCGTGAAGCTGGTAATTACCAACTACCCCGAAGGGCAAACAGAAGAGCTGAACGCCGAGAACAACCCCGAAGATGAGAACAGTGGCCACCGCTTGCTACCCTTCAGCCGCGAGGTATGGATAGAGCGCGAAGACTTTATGGAAGAACCACCTAAAAAATTCTTTCGCCTGGGACCGGGGCTGATGGTGCGCCTGAAACATGCCTACATTGTAAAATGCGACAGCTTTGTAAAAGACGATAGCGGCAAGGTAACAGAGATACATTGCACCTACCTGCCCGAAAGCAAGAGCGGTAGCGATACCAGCGGCATACATGTAAAAGGTACCATACATTGGGTAAATGTGGCTACGGCCAAAACTGCCGAAGTGCGCCTGTACGACCGCCTGTTCAAGGTAGAAGACCCATCAAGCGAGGAAGGTGACTTTAAAGACTATATCAATCCCGATTCGCTGCAGGTATTGCCTGCTGTATATATAGAACCTGCACTGGCAGAAGCTAAGCCGGGCGAGCAATTCCAATTTCTGCGCAAGGGCTACTTTGCTGTGGATAAGGATAGTACGCCCGGGCATTTAGTATTCAACCGTACCGTTGGGTTGAAAGATACATTTGCCAAAGAGGTAAAGAAAGGCTAACTATGATGATAATAGATAGAACGTTATGATAACTATAAGCAACATAGACGAAACGATAGATAGACTAAATAAGCTGCAAGGCGATTCAAAACCACTGTGGGGCGGCATGACACCGCAGCATATGATAGAACACCTTGCTGCAACGCTGAAAAGCTCTAATGGCAAAGTGAATTTGCCGCTGCGCTCCACACCAGAGGAAGCAGAAGCCATTAAAGCCCAGATAGTATATACGGATATGGAATTTCCGATGGGTATAAAATCATCTACTATACCCGAGGGCCCGCTTGTATACCGTCATCCTGACCTGGCTACGGCTGTAGATGAACTAAAAGCAGAGCTGGCAGACTTTTCAGCATACCACAATGAAAATCCGGATGCTATGCCTACGCATCCACGGTTCGGTCCTTTAACCCATGCAGAGTGGCTCATTGTGCACGGCAAACATTTTAAACATCACTTCAAACAGTTTGATATTTTATAAACTAAAAGCCCCGCATGAGCGGGGCTTTATTATTGTTGATGCATTGCGATTATTAAATTAGCTAATTGTCAACTTACTTCGCCGCAACTACGCTTATCTCTACTTTCACACCTTTAGGCAGCCCTGCTACCTGTACGGTTTCGCGGGCGGGTGGATTTTCGGTAAAATAGCTGCCATATACCTCGTTCACCTGTGCAAACTGGCCCATATCCATCAGGAAGATGGTGCTTTTCAGCACATGGCTGAAATCCATACCCGCTTCTGTAAGTATCGCTTTCAGGTTTTCCATTACCAGTTTTGTTTCCGTTTGTATATCGCCGGTATATAGCTCATTGGTTTTAGGGTCGATGGCTATCTGGCCCGATACGAATAGCATATTACCGAACTGTACGGCCTGGTTATATGGCCCTATTGGCGCCGGTGCATTATTTGTGCGGATGATTTTCTTTTCCATGCTACAAATGTAATACGCTGCTTACATTTGCACACCGTAAATGGCTTATATATTACATATAGATACCGCTACCGATAACAGCCTTGTGGCCCTGAGCCGCAATGGGCAGCTATTGAGCGTGATAGAAAACAATGGGCAGCGCAACCACGCCTCGTTCATTAATAATCATATAGATGAGGTACTGAAAACTGCCGGCATAGGCCTGCAGCAGCTATCGGCTATCGCCCTTTGTGGCGGGCCGGGCTCCTATACGGGCCTGCGCATTGGTTTGGCCACGGCAAAAGGCATTTGCTATGCCCTTCATATTCCGCTCATGATGCATAGCAGATTATTATTATTAGTTCTTAAAGAATTTTATAATAATTCATCTAAATATGAGTTTTTCGGCGGAATATTAACTGCCAGGGAAAAAGAACACTTCTTTTCTTTATATAACAATAAATTAGAACCTGTTGTAGCCCCTGCGCATTTTACTGAGGATGAGCTAACTAATGTTAAACAAAAACATATAGGGAAAATATTGCTGGCAGGCGACATTACAGATGTTATTAATAACTTATTTCAATCAGGTGTTACGGGCTTTTATAACAAAAATGTTGTAGATGCAACGGCTTGGGCTTCATATGCTTTTCAACAATTCAATTGTAATAGTTTTGTCAATTTGCCCACAGCCGAGCCATATTACCTGAAACAAGTTTATACACATAATTCAAAGAAAAACAGTTAGTTACGAAATTACTTCTTTTAATTTATCCACATTTTAACGGTGGTTTAACAGATTTCAGCAATATGATTTTGGTTCATATTTGATATTGGCGTATGTTTGCATGCCCGCTAATCACTACAGATAACCAACCATAGCTCTTTCAGGAAAATGTATTATTACTCTTTTTGTTTATTATAAAATCAACTTGTAAATGGAAACGACTATGTCAGCAAACACGCTGGTTATTCGCAAAGATGAAGGTTCGAACGAACAGATTAAACTGGACTACATGGCGGTGAAGAGTGCAGCAATGACACTGAGGGCCATTAACCACAAATTACGTCAGCAAATTGTCAAGTTGCTGGAAGAAAATAAACGCATGAATGTTACAGATATCTATGTTAAACTGCGCCTCGAGCAGTCTGTTGCTTCTCAGCACCTGGCTATCCTGCGCCGTGCAGACATCGTTATCACTGAGCGCGATGGTAAATTCATCCACTACGCACTGAACCATGCACGTATAGCATCAGTAGCTAAGTTTGTAAACGAACTGGTTAATTCTGAAGCTTAATTAATAAACGTTTTAAAATAAGGAAGCCCTGCATATGCAGGGCTTCCTTATTTATTATCAATTAGTTAGCTATTCTTTATCTTATTCCAGGTATCGTATAGGGCTTCCTGCTGCGGCCTGTCAGCAGGCATTTCGGCCAGTGGATCGCAGGCCCGCAGGCTATCGCGGCAATCTTGCGGCAGGGCCTGGTATAGCCGGGTGCCTTTGGTCTTCCAGCCTATCATATCATCGCTTACCTCTTTTATTATTTTACCGGGGTTGCCCACCACCAGGCTGCGGCGGGGTATCTTGGTATTGGCATTGATGAACGACAGGGCGCCTATGATGCATTCATCGCCTATTTCCACCTCGTCCATTATCACGCTGTTCATACCCACCAGCACATTGCTGCCTATAGTAGCACCATGTATAATGGCACCGTGGCCTATATGTGCCCCTTCCTTCAGCACCACTGTAACACCCGGAAACATATGGATGGTGCAGTTTTCCTGCACATTGCAGCCATCTTCTATCACGATACCACCCCAATCGCCACGCAAGGCAGCACCGGGGCCTATATATACATCTTTACCTATCACCACATTGCCCGTTACCACCGCCTGTGGGTGCACAAAAGCCGATGGATGCACCACGGGTATAAAACCTTTGAATGAGTAGAACATGCTGTAAAAATAGGAAGTAACAAGTGTCCTTAATAATTAATAATTTGAATCAAATATTATCCATGAAAAGCACAAAATGGTTAGATTATGAAAAGTTGATTGGAAAAATATACTCTCAAATTGATACAGAATCTATAGTAAAACATAATGATAAAATATTAGGATTAAATAGTGGCCGAATGCGACAGATAGATGTTTCTATTAAGAGAATATTACCAGGTGGTCACGATCTTTTAGTAGTACTATCTTGTAAACATTACTCTAGGCGGCTAACGATTGATAGAATTGATGAGTTTTACGGGCTACTATGCGACATTAGAGCAAGTAAAGGAATTCTTTTTTGCCAAGGAGGGTTTGGCAAACATTTAATCAACTATGCTAAAAAATACAATATTGATTTATGTACTTTAAGTACAGTTGACAATAGGAATTGGCAAAACGATATAACTATACCTTTTGTCTTTATTTCATATGATTATAAACATAAACTTCATTTCTCTGAAGCTTTGCCAGATGAAATCACAGCACAGTTAATTGATACAAAGGACCTAATTGTATCTGACAATAAGAAAACTGAAATTAAATTTAGTAGTCTGTTCTACTATCTAATAAAAAACAATATCATTAAAAGAAAATACGGCATTACGCATAAAGAGATATTACATGGCTGTCCATTAAACGAGGAGAAAATTGGTATGAATTGTGGGGAATAAATATTGAATATGAAATTCATAAAACTGTAAAGATAAAATATGTATCTCCTACAGAATATTACAAAATACAGCATCATACCAAAACCGAATCTACAGATGTAATTACTTGGGAAGAAAAATTAAACTTGGATGATGACTCTTGGAAAGATTTTACTAATTATATCAAATCGGACAATATATTTCCTGGCCTATCAATATTAATTGTAAGAAATGAAATACCTCAAGCTCCTGTAAATAAAAAGTATGAGCTTCGTCTTAATGGGAAACTGATAGAAATTTAACTACTTCACCGGGTCGTACCCATGCCCACCCCAGGGGTGGCAGGAAAGAATGCGCTTCAAGGCCATACGCCCGCCTTTCCAGGGCCCGTATTTTTTAATGGCTTCCAGCCCGTAGGCAGAACAACTGGGGGTATAGCGGCATTTGGCCCCGAATAAAGGCGATATAAAGGCCTGGTACACCTTAATAAGCCAAATGAACAGTATGGAGAACAGCTTACGCATCTACCGCCTTAAAATCATTGCAAAAGCGTGCTATGCCTTTTTGCACCATTTCCTGCACGGTAGCAAATTCGGGCAGCCCGGTATCCGTAAAAATAATGAAAACATGTAATTGCAGCTCCGCCGGCATGGCCTCGTATAGCGGGTGCTTATTCAGTCGCCATGCTTCGCGCAGCAGGCGCAGTACGCGATGGCGGTGTACCGATTTGCGAAACTTCTTTTTGGGCACAGAAAAGCCGGCCTGTACAGGCGCAGCCCCGGCATCGCGCGGAACGGTACGATAGATGAACCGTACCGGGAAAAAAGAAAACGCTTTCCCTTCCCGGAAAAGCGTATCAATATGTTGCTCGCGCTTCAGCCGCTCGTATGCTTTTAAAGTATTACGAATGGCAGTTGAATTTAAAGATTATTTCAGGCGGCTTTCGTCAGAAACAGTCAGTTTATGACGTCCTTTTGCGCGGCGAGAAGCCAATACTTTGCGACCATTAGCAGTTTGCATACGCTTGCGGAAACCATGTACTGATTTACGACGGCGGCGGCTTGGTTGATACGTACGTTTCATAACTTATTCTTTTTACCCTTACGGGTGATATTCTTTAAATTAAGGAGTGCAAAGGTAACAGATATATTTCATGCAGCCAAAATAACAGATATATTTTTTGCCCCCTTTGCATTAAAAAAGCTGCCCTGTCATCAAACAGGGCAGCTTTGCTTTATTCTAATTAAGATTTTTTCTTGCCCATTGCATCCCTTATCTGTTTGATAAGGGCGTTATTAGGCTCCAGGCCTTGTATCAGGTTCAGATATTTTTCTGTATTTGCCTTATCATTCTTATTGTAATAATACACAGCAAGGTATTGATAAGCTTGCATCAGGTCGTTTGGCTTGCGCTCATAACCTTGTATGTTCAGTTCCAGCCATTTGGTATAGAAAGGTACGGCGGTACCTTCTTTCGCCTCATTATCTATCGCAGCAGCGGTGCGGCCCCTCCAGTAGGTAGCAGATGGCTGATCGGGGAATTTAGTTTCCATAGCCTCGTAAGCCTTAGCAGCAGCATTATAATCGCGGCCATAGTACGCAGACACACCGGCGTAGAAATAATCCAGCGCTTTAGCATCGTCAGGATATTGGCGTATCAGCCTGTCATACCATTTGTAGGCCATCATCCACTCTTTAGCAGCACGCAGTGCTTCAGCATTCTCACGGAAAGCTTCCGATTTGTTTTTAGAAGTATCTATATCTACCGCTTTGTTGAAGTATTTGTCAGCTTCTTCAACCCGGCCATTTTGCAGTTGTATTTTACCATACTGCCTGTAGTCGTTAGGATATATCTTCTTAGGATCTTGTTTCTGAAAATAGACATCTGCATTTTTCAGCGCATTTACAGAATCGCCCAGTTCATATTGGCTGAACGCCAGGATACCGTAGTAGCGTGGTTTGGTCTTGCCTTTACCTATAAATTCTTCTGCTTTTGATACTGCACCTTTATAGTCTTTAGACAGGAACAGGATATCCATATACCTTTCCATATCCTCATCTGTTTTGTCAGAGTATTCCAGGTATTTTTCCAGGTTTTGTTTCGACAGGTCGTATTTACCTACATAGCTGTAAGCATCGGCCAGATCGCGGTAAGGCAGCGGGTTTTTAGGGTCGGCCTCTTTGGCTTTTTCCCAGTTTTCCAGTGCCAGTTTGTAGTTCTTGGCATCGTACCACAGCTTACCTATGCGAGAAAAGGCCAGTGAATTTTTAGGATCTTTCTCTACTATTTTCTCATAGCTGGTCATAGCTTCGCCACCACCGCCTTGTACTTTCTGGTAAGCATCGCCCAGTGACAGACGCATATCCATATTATCGTAGTTGGCCAGTGCAGTTTTATACCAGTTTACAGCCAGCTGATAGTCGCCGCCAGTGGTATAAGTAATGGCATCAGCAGCATATTTCAGTTGCTCCCATTCTTTTCTTTTTGCTTTACCTGCCAATGCAGTAGCCAGTTGGTTGCCTTCTGCCGGGCGGCCTTCCACGAAGGCTATACGCACCAGGCCACCCATATTGGCATAGTTATCCGTATTTCTCTGGAACAGTGCTTTTGCAGCATCTTTATTACCCAGTTGCAGTTCAGATAGGCCCAGGTAATAGTTGGCCAAAGGGTTGGTACCTGCAAGCGGTGTCAAAACTTTTTTAGCAGTTTCGTAGCGCTCATAGTTATACATCTTAATACCTTCTTCCAGTGTCTGTGCCTTTACGCTAACACTTAGCGTCAGGGCAGCAGCCATCATTACTATTGGTTGTTTCATTTTCATACTTTTCCTGTTTGTAGTAACAGTGCTTCTATACAGTTTTATTTAGTTTCGTTATCAGTTAGACTATTGTTGCGGGTTAGGGTTTACTGCCGCTTCCCTGAAAATGATATTGCTGCGCAGCGGAAAAAGCCTTGCCTGCTTAAATATCAGTTGTCCGCGTTCCCTTGCCAGGAAATTGGCGAAGCCGGTGCCTAAGCCGAAATATGTTTCACGATGTATAAAGTACAGATTGCGCGTCAGCGGATACCAGTTAGGGGCTATATAGCCCTGGTATGGCCTGTATGTTTTCTGCAGTGAATCATTCAGTATGCTCACCACTTTTACATCTTTTATAAATGCCAGCCCTTCAGGGTCTGCAAAATCGCTTACGGAGCTAACACCTACAAAGCCAATGGCTCCTTCATTATTCGCTACGTATTTTATAACCGAGTCTGCACTTTTAGCGGCAAATACATTCGCGCCCAGTTTTTGCCCCGGTAGCAAAGAATCCATTACATACCTCAGTGTGCTGGACCCCTGGTTATCGAATACGACGGTATATTTTGTTTTATAAATACCCGTAAGTATCCCTTTCACCTGGCTTACGCTGAGTACCGTATCGGCTGAATTATTATTTACAATAACAGCCACCGCATCTTTGGCTATGGCCAGCGATGTAGGTACTACTTTCTTACTTTCCAATACCTTCTTCTCATCTGCGTTCAACTCCCTCGTCACTAATATCAGCCGGGTAGTATCGTTCAAAAAGTCTTTGATACAATCGGCTTCCGGCTTGTATTCCACCGTAATATTTGCCTCCGGAAAACTGCTGTCAAATACTTTCAGCTGCTCTTCTATAATAGGCTTGTAAGTTTCGTCAACACTTATTTTTATGTTGCCGCTGCTTAGTGTATCCGTAGGCTGTTTCACGCCGTCATTTCCGCAGGAAACAAGCAGCAAACTTGTTACCACACCAGCCAATATATTTTTAATACCCTGCATGGGGATGCAATTTTAGTCAATATTTCAAAAAAACGAATGAAACCTATTTATGTTGTAACATTAATTTAACAGCCCTGTCACTTTTCTGTAAAATCATTGTATGCTAACGCTTTTTCATCTGTTTCATATCCATCCACCCGCGCCATATGCGGAACAGGCCATAGGCCAGCATCAGGCTGCCCAGCACATAGGCAAAACCGGTGGGCAGCTCCATAGCACCAAAGGCCTTGATGTAGATGATGAGCATACCTATGATGAGGTAAAACACACCCATACCCAGGTGCATTATAGCCCTGAACCTTGCCATACCCTGGTTTCCCTGGCGCTCTTCAAAATTTTCCATACTGTTTGTTTTTACCGTAACTAAAAACGTTGCGAAATTAAACTAAATAAAGGGCAATTACCACCCTGCGCTATTATGCCTATAAGATACCTGTATGGTTGGTTTCCATAACGGGGTTATTGATGTTTAACGATTTGTATAAAAACAAAAAAAGAGGTTGTATGATACAACCTCTTTCTAAATCGCTAAAAATTAAAACCTTATTTTTTAGCGGCTGCCTTTTTAGGGCCTGCGTTTTTCTTCGCAGCGGCCTTTTTAGGGGCTGCAGCTTTTTTAGGAGCAGCTTTCTTAGGAGCCGCTTTTTTTGCAGCAGCTTTCTTAGGAGCCGCTTTCTTGGCAGCAGCTTTCTTAGGAGCTGCTTTCTTTGCTGCAGCTTTTTTAGGAGCCGCTTTTTTGGCAGCTGCTTTTTTTGGAGCTGCTTTTTTGGCTGCAGCCTTTTTAGGAGCTGCTTTTTTTGCTGTTGCCATAACTGTGTGAATTTAAGGGTTAAACAAAAAACCTTTATGGCAAACAACCGAAGGGGTTAGGCTTCGGCTGTAGCTGAAAATTCTTTCACTGATATCAATGTCTTGGTACGTGTCTTGCGAAACTCCACGATACCATCTTTCGTTGCAAATATGGTAAAATCCCTACCAATACCTACGTTATTACCAGGGTGGTATTGTGTGCCACGTTGACGAACGATGATGTTGCCAGATATAGCCGGCTGACCACCATATATTTTTACACCAAGGCGCTTACTTTGCGAGTCGCGGCCGTTCTTTACACTACCTTCACCTTTTTTGTGTGCCATTTCTTATTCTTACTATTTACGAATTTACAAAAAATTTAAATTAAGCAATATCGCTTATCTTGATTTTTGTCAGATATTGGCGATGGCCATTGCTCTTTTGGTAACCTTTACGGCGTTTCTTTTTGAAAACGATCACTTTGTCACCTTTCAGGTGATCAACTATCTCAGCTTTCACTTTTATAGAATTGGTAAGGTTTACACTTCCACCATTTGCAGTCATCAGTATTTCTGAAAACTCAACTTTATCGCCTACATTCCCTTCAAGGCGATGAACAAACAATTCGTCGTCTTTTCTAACTTTGAATTGTTGACCTGCTATATTTACAATCGCAAACATGACGCTCCTAAAATATTTCGCGCAAAGTTAATATACTTTTTTGGTTTTTAGCAAATAAATTTTTATAATTAGTTAAATCCCTATCTGTTGTTGCGCAGGCCGCTCATATTACTTCTATATTTATAAAGAAACTCTTTGGCAGAATTGTATTTTTGAGGCTTGAAGCTTGCGAGATGAAGATAAAATCTTTCCTGGCCAAACCGTATGCCGCTATCGTACATGGACGCATACGCAAGAGCATGAATACTGCCGTGGCCGACCAGCAGGCTATACTGCAGCAACTACTGAAAACAGGCAACCGCACCACCTTTGGCAAAGACCATAACCTGCAGGATGTAAAAACACACACAGAATATACACAAGCAGTACCCATACGCGATTATGAGGCTTTCAAACCCTATATAGAGCAGATAAAGACCGGGCAGCAAAATGTGCTGTGGAAAGGCAAGCCTATCTATTTTGCCAAAACATCGGGCACTACCAGCGGCGTTAAATACATACCCATCACTAAAGATTCCATATCGAACCACATAGACACGGCGCGCAATGCACTGCTGTGCTATATGGTAGAAAGCGGTAATACTGCTTTTGCCGATGGCAAGATGATATTCCTTTCGGGCTCTCCCGTGCTGGAGCGTGTGGGCGGTATACCTACCGGCAGGCTTAGCGGCATAGTGAACCACTTTATACCCGGCTACCTGCGCGGCAACCAGTTGCCATCATACGAAACCAATTGTATAGAAGACTGGGAAGAAAAGCTGGGCCGCATAGTAGAAGAGACCATCAATAAAAACATGACGCTGATAAGCGGTATACCACCATGGGTGCAGATGTATTTTGACTGGCTGACGGAACGTAGTGATGGTAAAAAAATAAAAGAACTGTTTCCTAACCTGCAGGTCATTGTGCATGGCGGGGTCAACTTCGAGCCGTATCGCTCCAAGCTGTTTGAAAGCCTGGGCAAGCCTATAGATACCGTTGAAACATTCCCCGCCTCCGAAGGCTTCTTTGCCTTCCAGGACACACTGGATAAAGAAGGGCTGCTGCTGAATACCAATTCAGGCATCTTCTTCGAATTCATACCTGCCGGCGAGGTATTCAGTGAAAATCCCACGCGCCTTTCGCTGGCCGATGTGAAGCTGGGCGAGAACTACGCCCTCATTGTTAACAGCAATGCAGGATTATGGGGTTATAACATTGGCGATACGGTAAGGTTTGTAAGCCTTGAACCGTATCGTATAGTGGTTACAGGCCGTACTAAACATTACATTTCTGCCTTTGGCGAACATGTGATAGGTGAAGAGGTAGACCACGCTATGTTGCTGGCTGCAAAGGAACACAATGCACATATTATAGAGTTTACCGTAGCGCCTATGATACAAACAGATGGCGAATTACCATATCACGAATGGTTGGTATCCTTCGAACAGGTGCCGGACAACCTGGAAGCTTTCAGGCAGACGGTGGATAACCACCTGCGCCAAAAGAATATTTATTATGACGACCTGATAACAGGTAACATCCTGCAACCCTTAAAAATCCGCCCGCTGCAGAAAAATGCATTCATCGAATACATGAAATCGATAGGCAAGCTGGGGGGGCAGAACAAAGTACCCCGCCTTAGCAACGACAGGAAAATTGCTGACGACCTCATAAAATTCAAGCTCTAAATTTTACAATACATAATAAACAAAGGCACTACAATTTGTAGTGCCTTTGTTTATATGCAACTATAGCCTCAGTTATTTTTTAGGCACCAGTAATACCTGGTATTGTGCAGGCTGTTCTAGCAGGTTTAGTGCTTTCTGTACATCTTCATCGGTACGCATGCTGTTTTCTATGCGTCCGCGGAGATAGTAGTAACGAGATATGATTTCATTTTCCAGTATGCGCATCACTTCTGCCTTATGCTTTGCCAGGTCTTGTTTTTTATCGTGCGATACTTTTGTAAGCAGTGCATTATATTCACCTTTCACCGCGTCGAAAGACTTATCGCGTGTAGCCGCCTGTTTGAATGAATCGAGTGCTATCTCTGTTTCCGTTTTGTATGAATAATCTCTGTTTTCCAGCCATTTACCAAACGCTGCAAAGTCTGCATCTGCCAGGGCAAATGTACTTGCAGGGGCTATTGTCTTATTTTGTTTGGCATACTGTGTAGCATAATCGAAAAAATAGTTTTTGATATACAGTGTGATGGCAAGCTTGCTGATATCATCCTCTGCCACCAGTACATCGGGTTCTACACCACCGCCACTCTGTACGCGCCGGCCGCCCTTGGTTTTAAATTCTTTCTTCAGCGAATCGGGTATGTGGCCCACACTTCCATCGGGATTCCTATGTGCATAGTCTATTGCTTGTATGCAACGGCCGCTTGGAGTGTAGTATTTGGCAGTCGTTAGTTTCAGCCTGGCATTATAGCCCAGCGGTCGTGTTACCTGCACCAGCCCCTTGCCATAAGAACGCTCCCCTACAATTACAGCACGGTCTAGGTCTTGCAGTGTACCGGCCACTACTTCCGATGCGGATGCGGAAGAGCGGTTGATAAGCACGGCTACCGGTATATTTAAATCCCACGGTGCTCCGCTGGTTCGGAACTCTTCAGATAGTTGAGGCGTTTTGCCTTTCGTCATTACTACCAGTTGCCCACGGTCTACAAAAATGTTGCAGATAGATACTGCTTCATTCAGCAAGCCACCGGGGTTATTACGCAAATCGAGTACTACCGATTTCAAATTAGGCTGTGCTTTCTTCAGGCTATCAAAAGCGCTGCGCACCAACCTGCTGCATGCAGGGGTAAATTGAGTAAGCTTTACCACTGCTATATCCTTGTTTTTACCTATCAGGCCGGCATACGGCACACTCGATACTTCTATTTCGCTGCGGGTAATGATTTTATCAATTTCCGTACCGGTATAGGCATCTTTTATCCGCATGGTGAACTGTGTGCCGGGAGACCCCTTCAGCAAGAGGCTGATGTCGTCTATATCCTTACCTTTCAGCAATTGCTTATCTATAGCTATCACCTCATCGCCGGGGTGCAAACCAGCAGTAAATGCAGGGCTGTTTTCATACACCTCACCTACATATATCTTATCATCTTTTTTACGCATATTGGCGCCTATGCCGCCATATTTGCCCGTCGTCTGAAATTCATATTCTTCTATATCCGATTCGGTAATGTAGTTGGTATACGGGTCCAGGTTTTCAAGCATGGCATCGATACTCGTTTTCATCATTTTACCCGGTTCTATAGGGTCTACGTAGTACGTATTCAGCTCTTTGAAAAGCGTAGTGAATATGTCCAGGTTTTTAGATATTTCGAAGTATGAATCTGCTGTTTTTGCCTGAATAAATATCCCCAGGATGCAGGCAGCGCCAAATCCGCCCAAAAAACCTGCATACTTTTTCATCTTTTGCATATATAATTTATTTCTT
>JANLJF010000105.1 GCA_029255605.1 Azovibrio restrictus | reverse complement strand
AATCTGTAACTTTGCTGCCTTATGACAGGCAGTAAAACATTACATTTCAGCGACCTTGGAGAGATAGAATATGGCGCCGCATGGCAACTGCAGGAAGGGCTAATGAAAGAAGGGCTGGATATAAAAGCATCGTGGTATAACACACCCGCTGCCGAAAGGCCTGCAGACTTAGGCATTCGCAACTACCTGTTGTTTTGTACCCATCCGCATGTATATACGCTGGGCAAGAGTGGCCATATGGAAAACCTGCTGGTAAACGATAGCCGCCTGCAAGAGCTGAATGTAGCTTTTTACAAAACCAACAGGGGAGGAGATATTACCTACCATGGCCCCGGACAGGTAGTGGGCTATCCCATACTGGACCTGGAGCAGTTTTATACCGACCTGGGTAAGTACATGCGCAACCTGGAAGAAGTTATCATTCGCGTATTGGCACACTACGGTATTGCAGGCGACAGGCTTCCCGGTTCCACCGGTGTATGGCTGGAACCCGATACGCCACGTGCGCGCAAGATATGTGCCATGGGGGTGCGCAGCAGCCGCTGGATAACCATGCACGGTTTTGCCCTTAATGTAAATGCAGACCTGAAATATTTTGACTATATAGTGCCTTGTGGCATCACTGATAAGCAGGTAACCAGCATAGCAAAAGAGCTGGGCCACCCTGTGGATATGGAGGAAGTAAAAGTGCAGCTAAGGGATGCATTTGCCGAACTATTCGGGTGTAGTATTGTTAATGATAAAGTAACTTTCGATAAGGAAAAAATCGTATATTAGTTGTCCGTTTTGAATGTTTTTACTCTGAACCGATGCCTGACCGTATCATTTATAATTGGGGCGATGACCACCTGCAAATACAACTGGGCAGGCGTGTAGAAACGCGTATCAAGGCTTTGTTCTGGGGCGAATTCATATTCACTACAGGAATGGCCACCATCTTTTTGCTACAGGCATTACCTATTTCTTCAAACCTGTGGCATGTGCTAGCCAGTTTTGGGGCAGCCGCACTATATGCGCTGGCATCTTACAGGTTCATATCACGTATGTTTTTCAGGGAAGAGGTGTGGCTGGATATGGAATACCTTACACTTGTTACCAGTACACCCTTCAAACGCAGGATAAAGCGTTACGAGTGGCCTGCCATAGGTCCGCTGCACTATACAGGCAAGGCATCGAAAACCGACCATCCGCTTAAAGGTAATTGTTACGATTATTTTGGTTTTGAAACACAGGAACGTTTAGTGCAAGACCTGCACCAGGAAGGCAACCTGTATTTCAATTATGGCGGGTTCTCCGTTCGCTTTGCCCGCAACGTCTATTCATGGGATGCTGAGGAAATGGTGCGTATGATGCGCATATATGCAGGCAGCAACCTTCGCCTGGGCCCCGAATGGAAGCGCATGATACAGGAAAGCTGGCAAAGCTTTGAGGACGATTTTTAGTAAATCGTGATGTAGCCCGTTTCCAGCACTTTGCGGTCTTGCCTCAGCTCAAATTTGTAAATGCCTTTCCGCTGAAAGTTGCGCTTGTCTATAATGATCTGCGGTTCGGTTACTCTGGGTATTTCCAGCACGCGTTTTTCCTTGTCATTATAAAAGTTCACCGAATAGTGATGGCGGTTATAATCCTCCAGTTCCAGGTTCACATGCCCTGTAAACGGATTGGTAAATACATGCTGTGATTTGATGTAAGAAACACCTTCTATTTCCGAACCATCGTCGGGTATCGTTAATACAATCCTCGGCGCTACCGCAGTTGTAGTAGATGCAGGTGCGCTGGTACTGGTTGTTGTCGTAGTCGTAGTTGTTGTGCCGGTAGCCGGTGTCGACGTAACGGGTCTTTCAGACGTCACAGGCCTTGCCTCGATTTTTATGTTAGCAGCCAGTTTTTGCAGGGAATCATTCGGAGGCAGTACACGTTTATTGCGTATATCGGCACTATCTACTACCAGGTTCAGGCGGTTGCTATACCATGTCAGGTCTGAATTGAAGACGATGTACAGGCGGTACCAGTTTTTGCCAGGCGCAGGGTGGCCGTCAATAAATGCCTGCAATCCTTTTTTCAGGTTCTTTACATAGCCTACCGTACTATAATTATACACACTGTCGGCCGAACGCTGTACGGCGATAGATTTAATGCCATCGTACTGGCAGGTCCAGCTAAGTACATTGATGCCTTTTTCTGATGCGCCGGCTATATCGGGCAGTATAGGTTGCGCCAGCGTTGTGAAACTTGAGAGTGTAAATGATAATATTAGTAGAAAATAGTAAGCCTTACTCTGAAACATCCGCCAAACCTACTGAAAAAACTAAAAGTATCGCCCCGGCAAGATAAGATTTTGTTTTCCCTAACATTTCCGGTTTACCCCCATTTGAGGGTAGTTGTTTGTACATCCCGCATTTTATCTTTAGGTTTGAGCGTTATATATCACACAACAGTATATGGGTTTATTTATCAGGAAGCCATTAGGAAAACTATTGGCAGAAGCCGACGACTCGGAGAAAGGGCTTAAGAAAACGCTCACCGCTTCGGCACTGGTGGCATTGGGTATAGGTGCTATTATAGGTGCAGGCCTTTTTTCTATTACAGGTGGTGCGGCAGCTACCAATGCCGGCCCCGCTATTACCATCTCCTTCATTGTAGCTGCTTTAGGTTGTGCCTTCGCAGGCTTGTGCTATGCCGAGTTTGCATCTATGATACCAATAGCCGGTAGTGCCTATACTTATTCTTTTGCTACCATGGGCGAATTCATCGCCTGGATCATAGGTTGGGACCTGGTGCTGGAATATGCCGTTGGTGCCGCTACCGTAGCTATCAGTTGGAGCCGCTACCTGGTAAAATTCCTGCAGTATTTCGGCATTAACCTGGGGCCCGAATTCACTGCATCGCCTTTCGATGGCGGTATTATTAATATACCTGCCGTGTTCATCGTGATACTGATGTCCTTGCTGCTGATGAAGGGAACGAAGGAATCTGCTTTTGTGAATGGTGTCATCGTGGCGCTGAAAGTAGCGGTGGTATTGGTATTCATCGCGTTAGGCTGGCAGTACATCAATCCTACCAACTACACGCCTTATATACCTGAAAATACGGGCAACTTTGGGGAGTTTGGTTTCAGCGGTATTGTGCGTGCAGCGGCTATTGTGTTCTTTGCCTATATCGGTTTCGATGCCGTATCTACTGCGGCGCAGGAAGCTAAGAACCCCAAGCGAGATATGCCTATCGGCATCCTGCTTTCCCTGCTTATCTGTACCATATTATATATCCTGTTTGCCCACGTTATGACGGGTGTGGCTAATTACCAGTTGTTTGCCGGTAAAGATGGTATTGCCCCGGTAGCCGTAGCCATTGATAATATGGGCCACCCGGATGCAAACGGCGTTATTGTGCCCGATTATCCATGGCTGAATAAAGCCATCATCGTGGCGATACTCGCTGGTTATTCTTCGGTTATCATGGTGATGCTGATGGGCCAGTCGCGTGTGTTCTTCTCCATGAGCCGCGATGGCCTGATACCTAAAGTATTCTCTGAGGTGCATCCTAAGTTCCGCACACCGGCGCGCAACAACTTCCTGTTCATGCTGTTCGTAAGCGTATTTGCCGCCTTTGTACCTGCAAGGGTAGTGGGCGAGATGACCAGTATCGGCACCCTCTTCGCCTTCATATTAGTATGTGTGGGTGTGATGGTAATGCGCAAAAAAATGCCCGATGCGCCACGTGCCTTCCGTACGCCGCTGGTACCGCTGGTACCCATCCTGGGTATTGCTACCTGCCTGTTTATGATGGTATTCCTGCCGCTGGATACCTGGATACGCCTGGTGGTGTGGATGATGATAGGCTTCGATGTGTACCTGTTCTACGGTATGCGCAATAGCATATTGAATGCAGGTAAGTTTACCAACAGAAGCTATCGTACCGTATCGCTTACGGGGCTGGCAATGGTGGTTATACTCATCATTGTAGCTATACTGCATCATAGCGACCCCGATGTGGATGACACCGGACTGTACTATTTTTCATTGGGCTTTGCCCTGCTGCATGCCATCATATATTTCATGAGCATGCGCAAGGGCGCTAAACAGGTATCATAGGCGAAATAGTTATTTTATATAAAGATTCCCCGTAGCTATTAGTTACGGGGAATCTGCTTTATATGGCGGTGCTATGGCTATATTGCTGTCATCCCATTGAGCAATTGGATTATTTAGCTACATTTGTCCGTCTTTTTAGAACAACCATTAACACTTTAAAATTATTTCCATTTTATGGCATATGATGTAATCGTAGTAGGTAGCGGCCCCGGCGGATATGTGGCTGCAATTCGTGCCGCACAGCTGGGCTACAAAACAGCTATCGTAGAGCGCGAAAGCCTGGGTGGCATCTGTCTCAACTGGGGTTGTATCCCTACCAAAGCGCTGCTGAAATCAGCACAGGTATTTGAATATGTAAGCCATGCACAAGACTATGGTGTAACGATAGCCGGCGAGGCAAAGGCAGACTTTGCTGCCATGATAAAACGCAGCCGTGGTGTGGCCGATAAGATGAGTAAAGGTATCCAGTTCCTGATGCGCAAAAACAAGATAGATGTGCTGGCAGGTATGGGTAAACTGAATGGTAAAAAAGAAGTAGAAGTAACAAGTGCAGATGGTAAAACCACTGCGCACGCTGCTAAACATATCATACTGGCTACCGGTGCCCGTTCGCGCCAGTTGCCAAACCTGCCTATCGATGGCAAGAAGATAATAGGCTACCGCGAGGCCATGAGCATGGCTACGCAGCCTAAGAGCATGATAGTAGTAGGCTCTGGCGCCATTGGTGTTGAGTTCGCTTACTTCTACCACAGCGTAGGTACTAAGGTTACCATCGTTGAGTTCATGCCACGCATTGTTCCGGTGGAAGATGAAGATATCTCTAAAGAACTGGAAAAATCTTTCAAGAAGAAAGGTATTGAAGTAATGACCAATGCCAGCGTTGAAAAAGTAGAAGGTAAAGGCAACGGCGTAGTAGCTACGGTAAAAACGGCTACCGGCAACATCACGCTGGAAGCAGATGTGGTACTGAGCGCTGTAGGTGTTTCTACAAATATTGAAGGCATCGGCCTTGAAACACTGAGCATCAAAACCGAAAAAGATAAAGTAACGGTAGATAAATACTACAAAACAAATGTAGAAGGTATCTACGCTATCGGCGATATCGTTCCCGGCCAGGCACTGGCACACGTGGCTATGAAAGAAGCCGTGATATGTGTGGAAGCTTTCGCTAATAAAGATGGCAAATTTGCGCACGCTCCGGAAGCGCTGGATTATGGCAACGTACCGGGCTGTACCTATTGCACACCTGAAATAGCTTCTGTTGGTATGACGGAAAAACAAGCTAAAGAAGCGGGTTACGAAATAAAAGTGGGTAAATTCCCATTCTCAGCATCGGGTAAGGCAACGGCTGCCGGTGCTGGTGAAGGTTTCGTAAAAGTGATATTGGATGCGAAATACGGCGAATGGCTGGGTACGCACATGATAGGTGCCAACGTTACCGAAGTGATAGCTGAAACGGTAACAGCTCGCAAACTGGAAACTACGTACCACGAGCAGCTGGATACCATCTTCCCGCACCCTACTATGAGCGAGGCGGTGAAGGATGCGATAGAAGTAGCACTGGGCGAAGCGATACACCTGTAAGTATTTTAGTAAGTACGGATATAGATAAAGGCTACCAAACGGTAGCCTTTATTGTATTATAGACTTTTGGGTACATATAGATAAAACGCATGTTCAGGAGTAAAATATTATCAGTACTTTACTATAACAAAAATCTACACACATGGGCATGCACAATAAAATAATGGAGGCACAGAAAACGGCAACTAATTATCCTGATCTGGTGGCAAAACTCATTGAGCTGGGCATTTTATCTTATACGGTAGATGCAGCCACGGGCAATGTGCTATACCGCTTATCCGGCGGGGATTATGTGCTGCACCCCGGCGATAAGGATAGAGATATAGCCCATACATTCAGCTACGATGATACGGTAACGGCAGTGAAGAATAACCAGCAGGGTAAAACCGACTATGCCGGCTTTATGGATGAAATAGCCAAAGCCGGTGTGCATATGTACGAGGCTATACTGACGGGTAAGAAAAGGGTCGTTTACATTGGTAAAAACGGCTGTTACGAAGAAGCGATTCCAACACTTCAAATTAGTTAGATTCAATTATTTGTTGTAAATTTGATATATTCTTTTCTTCTTTTTATTAGGAGAAACAGTTTTTATATCATCAATTGTCCGGAAACAAAAAGAAACAATTTCACGGAATGAGTTACACCCTAAAAGCCGTGCTGCTATTGGCTGCAGTATGTACGATAATAACCGGCTGCCAGAGCAACACCCCAAAGTCGGAAACAATCGGAAACAAAATGCACAGTTATGATTCCTTGCGTGGGCAGGTGGATAGTATGGTGCGCAGCTTTCCGGCAAAGGTGGGGATAGCGGTGATGAATATAGAAACCGGGGATACCTTTTCTTACAATGGCATGGCGCAAATGCCTATGCAAAGCACCTATAAGTTTCCGCAGGCATTGGCAGTACTCAGCCAGGTAGAAAAAGGAAAATTGTCGCTGGAACAAAAGGTATTTATCAGCAAGGCTGAAATGATAGAGGAAACCTGGAGCCCCATGCGCGATTCGTTTCCCAATGGTAATATCAATCTTACCGTAGCCCGGTTGCTCACCTACACCGTTTCCTATAGCGATAACATAGCCTGCGATGTGGTGTTCAAACTGCTGGGCGGCCCCGCTACCGTACAGGCATACCTTGATAGCATAGGTATAAAGGGGGTAAAAGTTTTAAGCACGGAAGATGAAATGCATCAGGATGGCTCCTTGCAATACAAAAACTGGGCTGCACCGGTAGAAATGGTAAAGCTGCTGCAACAGTTCTATACCGGCAAGTTGTTGAATGCGGAACATACCACCTTCCTCCGGAACCAATTGGAACAAAGTTTCAACAGTGCCAAACGTATAAAAGGTCTCTTGCCCGATAGTGTAGTGGTAGCCCATAAAACAGACACCAGTTTCACCGATGGCGGCCGTACCCATGCGGTAAACGATATTGGCATCATTACCCTGCCCAATGGTCAGCATATTGCTATTGCTATGTTTGTTTCAGATACCAACGTACCACCCGGCGACTGTGAAGCGTGGATAGCCAAGGTAACCCGTATAATATATGACGATGCGCTACTAAGGCAATAAATGATATGGAATGGTTTTTATATAGATAACTATGGAACCATAACTTACAGGATATGAAAAAGATAGTCACTCTTTTATCCATTTGCCTGCTGGCCATTCCGGCAATTGCGCAAACCTGCTGCACCAGTGGCAATTTTGAATTGCTGGCGCTGAATGCTGACTTCAAAGCATCGCATGCTGACCCATTACCTATGTCATACGCACCGGTAGCCGGCCGTATGGTAGAGTTTGAAACCCAGGATGCGGGTATGAAAGGAAAGGCATTTTATGTGCCGTCCGATCAGCCGACAACTAAGGTGCTGGTAATATGCCACGAATGGTGGGGGCTGAACGATTATATAAAACAAGAAGCGGAACGCTGGCAAAAACAACTGGGTAATGTAGATGTATATGCGGTAGACCTGTATGACGGAAAGGTAGCTGCTACGGCCGATGCCGCCAGCAAACTATCAGGCGCATTAGATAAGAAGCGTGGCGAGACCATTATAAAAGGCCTCATCAGCCTGATAGGCATGAATAAACAGATAGCCAGCATGGGGTGGTGCATGGGTGGTAGCTGGGCATTCACAACCGCACTGCTGGCTGGCAACCAGGCAACAGGCTGTGTTATGTATTACGGCTTTCCTGAAAAAGACGAAAAGAAAATAAAGACCCTGCAAACCGATGTACTGTATATATGGGCATCAAAAGATAAGTTCATCAGCCGCGAGGTGGTAGACGAGTTCGGCAAAAAGGTAGTGGCCAGCGGCCATGAGTTTGATATGCATGCTTACGATGCGGTGCATGCCTTTGCCAACCCCAGCAATCCAAATCACGATAGGTTGGCATCTGCACAGGCAGAAGACCTGAGCCTGAAATTCCTGAAGGCGAAGCTGCAATTGGATTAGAAAAGTGCGCAATATGATATGTGAAGCCACCTATATACCGGGTGGCTTATTTTATTAAGTTTTTCGCCGTTATTTTGCCCCCGATTGCAAAAGCATGGCAGATAAACAAATAAGTGCGCTCACATCCACACGTGGGTTCGCCGCATTGCTGATAGTGATATTTCACTTTGGCCTGGAGCGTTTCCCTTTTGTGCATATGCAGCAATTCTTTGCTAAGGGTAATATGGGCGTTAGCTACTTCTTTGTGCTATCGGGCTTTATCATGTGCCTTGTATATAACAGTAAGCGCGTGCAGTTTGGCGACTATATGAAGCGGCGTATAGCCCGCATAGCCCCCGTGTACATCTTTGCCATCATCCTGTCGCAGATACCCACTGTATGGCAGCACTACGCCGGCCATGTAGCATTCAAGCAAAACTACTTTAAAGAGCTGCTGCTGAATGGCCTTTTCCTGCAGGCATATATACCGGGCTATGCATTGAGCATCAATAGCCCCGGTTGGTCGTTATCGGTAGAGATGTTCTTTTATCTGCTGTTCCCGTTGCTGATACTGCTTTATCAAAAAAATCCGAAAGGGTTTGTATGGCTGAGCGCCATCGTATTTATTGTGTCGCAGGCAGCTCACCTATACTTTGTTGCTCAAGGGCTGGGGCAGTCGTTGGAAATTGCAAGGCATGAGCTTATTTACTATTTCCCGCTCAACCACCTCAATGAGTTTATGGCCGGGATAGCAGGTTATTACTTTTACGACCGCTGGAAGCATGCAAAATGGGTACGGCAAATACCATCCATAACGCTGATAGTACTGATGGTAATACTGGTAATGGAGCTGCCATATAGTGTACATAACGGGTTGCTGGCGCCGCTATACTTACTATTCATCATAGTAGTAGCCGTGCAGGAGCCCGTTTTCCTGCGGTGGAAGCCATTGGTATATCTGGGCGAAATAAGCTATGGTGTGTATATGCTGCAAATGCCTATGTACTATTATATGGCAAAGCTAAATTACCATGTTATCAAGCTTACCAATATGGATTGGTTTTTCCTCGAGTATGTTATAGGTCTTTTATTGGCAGCTTCCATCAGTTATCATTTCATCGAAAACCCTTTACGGAAGCTCATCAACAGGATAGGTGTAAGGAGTGCTGCAAAGAATCTGTAATATTTTTTTGTTCGATTTATAAGAATGTATGTAATATTGCAGCATGAAAATGATGTGCAACCATAAGTATTGCTGGAAACACCTGGGAGAACCGAGGGGTACGTCATTATTATAAACAGTGCAATAACACATTATGAATAATACAGCCCTTCGGTATACCGGAGGGCTTTTTTTATATCGATAGCTAAAACAGTTCAAAAATGAAACTGATAAACAAGAAGATTTGCATGGGCAAAGACATAGGTATACACGGCAATATGTTTGGTGGTATACTGATGGCATGGATAGACGAGGCAGCAGCGGCTTTCGCTACCGAATATTGCCATACGCCCAATATGGTAACCCTGCGCGTAGGTGAACTGCTGTTCAAAAAGCCTATAAAGACGGGCAACCACATACGCCTGTATGGCGATGTGGCCCACCTGGGCAGCACATCTTTAACACTGAATATTGAAGTGCGTAAATACAACCTGTATAGCAGCGACGAGATAGTGGTGTGTACTACATCCATCACCTTTGTGCGTATAGATGATGATGGCAATCCCACACCTATTGGAGAGTCTATCAGGAAGAAGCACGCGTCTTTGCAAACAGCAGCGGTGCTGGGATAGAAAATATAAAGCCGTCATGCACCTGCATGACGGCTCTGTAAAAGTTATAGTTGAAAGACTACCATCCGTCGCCATCCAGCATATTGCCGATGCCGCCCAGTATGCTACCTTCTTCCTTGCGTTTGTAGGTGCCGTAAGATAGTATGCGCCCTGCCAGCCTGCTGATAGGCAGCGTTTGTATCCATACCTTGCCGGGGCCGCGCAATGTAGCAAAGAATACGCCCTCGCCACCAAACAAGGTGTTTTTAATACCGCCTACAAACTGTATGTCATAGTCTACCGTATGGGTAAAGGCTACGATACAGCCCGTATCTATTTTAAGCAGTTCGCCCGGCTGCAGTTCGCGCTGCATCACGTGGCCACCGGCATGTACGAAGGCCATACCATCGCCTTCCAGTTTTTCCATTATAAAGCCCTCGCCGCCAAACAGGCCGGTACCCAGTTTCTTTTGAAACTCGATGCCGATAGCTACGCCCTTGGCAGCTGCTAGGAAAGCATCCTTCTGGCATATTACCTTGCCGCCCAGTTGTTGCAGGTCCAGCGGTATTATTTTACCGGGGTAGGGCGATGCAAAGGATACCCTGCGTTTGCCATGCCCTATATTGGTATAGGTGGTCATAAAAAGGCTTTCGCCTACCAGCAGGCGCTTACCGGCCGATAATAGCTTGCCCATGATGCCTTTATTGCCTTGCGAACCATCACCGAAAACGGTTTCCATTTGTATACCATCATCCATCATCATGAAGCTACCGGCTTCTGCAATAGCGGTTTCCTGAGGGTCCAGTTCTACCTCTACATATTGCATTTCTTCGCCAAAAATGCGGTAGTCAATTTCGTGGTTACTGCGCATAGTGTGTTTGTGTTTTAATTTTTTTATGGTGTCAAATGTATATGGCTTTTACGTGCTGCACTCGTTAAAGTCGGTTAATGGCAGTTTTTGTCGGTAAGCAGCGTTTTTAATCGGTTATTCCATGCTGCCTGTTGCGCAGCATTGGTGCCATGCCCCGTTTCACTGTCATAAGCGCGCTGCATTTCCGATGTTTGTTTGTCTGTTTGCCTTAATAATTCATCCAGCTCCGTTCCATAGTTATCAAGACTGAAAGGATATTGTTTGATGGTTTCTGCCAATTCGCAGGCTTTCGTTGCGGTTATATCAAAATGCCTTTGCTCATGGTTGAGTGTTTTAGCATTACGGCCCTGGGCCTTTGCCCAAGATTTTGTTCTGTCGAAATAAGTCAGGATATACACCTTCAATATCACACCCTTACCTTGGCGCTGATGCGTATACCGCATGCCAATGCCACTATAGGTAGCTGCGGCGCCAATACTCAGGTCATCGGCCTTGCCCTCAAAGTCTGACAAAGTGAGTGGCCTGTTGGGGTTATAGATGATAAGATCTTTGTTATCCGAACTATTTTCGATGATGACCTCGGTGCTTACTGCGGCACTGGTATTGGCATGGTTGGCCGCATACCAGGTGTCAAACTCGCGCAGGGCACGTTCCAGGTTTTGCTTGATGAGCTGTGCGATATAAGCACTCGCGTCGAGCCCCGTTTGCACATAGGCACTGCCGGTATATTCTATCAGTTTCTGGTCGCCATCGTAAAAAGCTACACCAAAGTCAAGATCGGCCTGCTGGCGCATACCGGCATTCTTTTCAGATATGCGCATCCTGATGATGTGTAGCTCTATATTATCTTTTGCAGGGTCTTGTTGAAGGCTGGCTGCCAGGAAGTGGTTCACTGCTGAGGCGGCGCCATCCTGCAGGTTCACTTCTGCAGGTTTATTTGCAAAGCCCGCACGCATGATGCCTATGTTTGCAGTGTCATCCCTGTCATCTACCACTTTGTTTATAAAATAACTCTCGGGATTGTAGAACCCTTTTTGAGGTTTCAGCTTTATCGTCCTTACATTTTGTGCCCATACCGATAGGGTAGTTAATAGCAGGCACACGGCCATTATTGTTCTTCTCACTGTATCGCTTCTGTTTTTTATCCTGATAGGTAAATTTACTTATAAGTAGGCATTAGTGGCTTTTCCTGTTAGAATGTGTAGCGTCATGGTCATAATTTTTTTCGGGCATAGTAAAAGGATTTAATGCAAGAAAGTAAACGTGTAAATAATATACAAGCCTTGAGCATTTGTATGTTTAACGTTTTCTAAGGCCTGCTTTATCAAAGTATTAAGAAACAGGCTTATAGCTTCACCGAAAATTTATACTTATGAATCGCACCCTCATTTTTACTACACTATTATGTGCAGGAACGCTGCACGCATCTGCACAAGAGAAAACTGATTTGGCCCCGGCGGCTACTGCGCCCAGGTTTGTATTAGGTTCGCAAACCGGAGGCTCGTTATTGTTTGACAAGTATAGTAACCGATCCTATTCCGTCAACCCTACAGCTGGTATCAGTCAAAGTATTTTTGCCCGATACTATATGGGCAAGCACCTGGCATTGGAAGGTGGTATTAATATTACTGTATATAATAAAGAAACTTATACTGGCTATTACTTTCTGGAAAACAGCTTTCAGGCAAAGAACTATGACGCACGAATGATAAGTTATGAAATACCGTTGCAGCTTCAGTATCATTTATTAAATAAAGCATCGAAACTCCGCCCATATTTTGGCATAGGTGTAACAGTTGCTCGCGATCAATACAGGATAAAACACTACGACGGGGCCACCGCCTCCTATACAACTAATAACAGTTCTATATTTTTTACACAGGGGCTTACTTACCAAATAAATAAAAACTGGCAACTGAATCAAAGTTTTGTTGTTAAAAGCTACGGCCAGAATGGAATTAGCACCGGCCTGATGTTTGGAGTGGGTTATAGCTTTAACAAGTAATAATCACCACTTTTTCGTTAATTTGTAGATAATTAAAATCGGAATAATGGAAGATAGGAACACCCCCATCAGTTTTAGCGATTACACGGTAGTAGACAGTGGCAAAAGTACACGCACCATGGCCAAAACATTTATGGCCAATGTTTTTCTCTGGATGTTTGCTGCACTGGGTATCTCTGCTTTTTTTGCTTATTTATTTGCCAGCACGCCCTCCCTGTTACAGACATTGATAGATACTACAACCGGTAAGCTAAATATACTGGGTTATATAACCATGTTTGCGCCCCTGGCATTTGTGCTTACTATGTCATTTGCATTTCAGCGCTTGTCTGCACCATTAATGGTAGGGTTTTTCCTGGCTTATGCAGCAGTTACGGGTATCAGCCTTAGTTTTATATTCCTGGCATATACATCCAGCTCTATCATTGGTTGTTTTGCAGCGGCATCGGCTATGTTCGGTATCATGGCCGTGATGGGTTATACTACCGATAAAGACCTGACATCTTTTGGCCGCATACTTACCATGGGCCTTATAGGCATTGTAATAGCATCGCTTATTAATATGTTCATCGGTAGCGACCGTATGGGCTATATCATCAGCATAGTAGGTGTAGCTGTATTTACCGGGCTTACAGCTTACGATGTGCAGAAACTGAAACGCATAGGCGAGGGAATAGAATACGAAGGCGCTTCTGCAAGTGATACAAAAAAGCTGTCTATCATGGGGGCGCTTACCCTGTATCTCGATTTCATCAACCTGTTCCTGATGCTGTTGCGCTTGTTTGGTGGCCGCAGGGATTAAGCAGGCTATTAATATTTATGGTATAAAAAGCATTCTTTACGGGATGCTTTTTATATTTAGGGCTATATGCAACCGGTAATGTATATCAAAAGCAGGTGGATGTTGTGGGTGATACTCCTGGTATTTGTAGCACTAAAAATACCCCATCTCTTCTACCCGTTTTACTGGGATGAATGCTGGCCCTATGCCGTAGCCGTGAAGCAAATGTATTATAATGGCCCCAGCCTGTTGCCGGGTGCTATCAGTGGTGAAGTAGCCCGTGGGCACCCACTTATGTTTCATTTTCTTGCTGCATTATGGATGAAGGTGTTTGGTACATCCAACGTGGCCATGCATAGCTTCCCCCTGTTTATCTCGGTACTGTTTGGCATCGCTATATACGAAGCCGGTACACGCTTATTCCATAGAAGAGTTGCCATAACTGCTGTATTGCTGATCCTTTTTCAGCAAATGTTTTTTGTGCAGGCTGCCTTCTTGTTGTTTGAAGTGTTTATTGCATTCCTTGCGTTTATAAGTATCTACTTCTACACAACGCGCAAATATGTATTGACGGCTGTAGCATTAACGATGCTGTTTTATACCAAAGAAAGCGGACTGGTGCTGGGGCTGGTATTGGGTGTAGATGCAGTAGTAGGGCTGTTTAGCAGGCAAAGCACTTTTAAGGATAAGGTTTATAATATGCTGTCTTTAATCATACCGGCACTGTGTATCGGTGTTTTCTTTCTGCTGCAAAAGAAGATAAATGGCTGGTATGTGTTGCCCTTATATACAGATGGCCTGGAGCATAGCTGGGCAAGTTTTTATGATAAATTCAGAGGTGCCGTTAAGGTCTGTTTCAGGGATGGGTACAGAAGATATTTTTGGGGTATTATATGTGTATTATCTATAGTTGCTGCATATGCACGTAAAAATCCACGGTACCTTATTGTTTTAATTGCCGCACCTTTTACCTTCCTGCTATGCAGCGATGCATACCACTGGCTCATACCTGCTTATGCCTTAGTGCCCTTATGGATTATCAGTGTATTACTGGCTGCCGCAACGCTGCCACCCACCATACCGTATGGTAATAACCCGCAAAGAAAATTCATCTTTTTATGTGTCGCATTTTTAGTCGCATTCTGTGCCTTTACCGCATACAACCTCTTTTTCATTGACAGGTATTTGCTGATAGCATTGGTTCCGCTGTTATTCATAGCTGCTTTATATTATACCACAACCTTAGAAGCCATTCATAAAAAAATATGGATACCGGGTTTGTTGGTTATGCTGCTAGTGCAAGGATACGCATACGTGAAGGATAATAATTTATCGGATATTTCCCTGGGGGCATTTGATGGCTTGTATGTGCAGCAAGCACCCGTTAAATACCTGGAAGAACACGGTTACTACGATAAAAATATTTCTATCTTGGAAAACCTGCAATGGCAACGCCTGGATGACAGCAATGCAGGTTTCAGAACCACTAAGGAGCCTTTCAACTTTGTGTATTGGGGCATAATGGAGTATACAGATATTGTATTGCTTGAAAACATAGAATCGAACCGCGCGGCGGATACCAGTGCGAGACTTAAGATGGATACTTCTTTTGTATTGGTACAGCGGGTGGAGAGCGGGAAAGCGTGGAGCGAAATATTTGTGCGGAAAGCGCTGCTAAAAAAATAGCCAGTACTTCTTAAAGTACCGGCTACCAATAATATTTGGTGCAGACTATTCATCCAGCTTCAATACGGCCAGGAAGGCTTCCTGTGGTATATCTACGCTACCTATCTGGCGCATACGTTTTTTACCTTCTTTCTGTTTTTCCAGCAGTTTACGCTTACGGCTGATGTCACCACCATAACACTTGGCAGTAACGTCTTTACGCATAGCCGATATGGTTTCGCGGGCTACTATCTTAGCGCCCAGCGCAGCCTGTATGGCTATCATAAATTGCTGGCGTGGCAGCAGCTCTTTCAGCTTGGCACACAGCTTGCGGCCAAAGTCCTGCGCACGGCTGCGGTGTATCAGCGCACTCAGGGCATCCACTTTATCACCATTCAGCAGTATATCCATTTTGGCAATATCACTTTCGCGATAGTCGAGCGGATGATAATCGAACGATGCATAGCCGCGGGTAGATGATTTCAGCTTATCATAAAAGTCAAACACGATCTCGGCCAGCGGCAGTTCAAATATCAGCTCTACGCGCGTTGGTGTCAGGTAGTGCTGGTTTACCAGCAGGCCACGCTTACCCAGGCACAGGCTCATAATGTTGCCTATATAGTCGGGTATTGTAATGATTTGCGCGCGTATAAATGGTTCTTCAATACGGTCTATACGGCTGGGGTCGGGCATCTCGCTTGGGTTGTTTACGATGATGGCCACATCTTTTTCGCGGGTGGTATATGCTTTAAAGCTAACGTTGGGTACGGTAGTGATAACCGTCTGGTTGAACTCGCGTTCCAAACGTTCCTGGATGATTTCCATGTGCAGCATACCCAGGAAACCGCATCGGAAGCCGAAGCCAAGCGCCTGTGATGTTTCCGGTTCGAAGGTGAGCGAAGCATCGTTCAGTTGCAGCTTCTCCATACACTCGCGCAGCTCTTCAAAATCATCTGTTTCTACCGGGAAGATACCGGCAAATACCATCGGTTTCACTTCCTCAAAACCTTTTACTTCTTCCTGCGTAGGGTTATTCAGCAGCGTGATGGTATCACCCACTTTTACATCCTTCGCGGTTTTGATACCGGTAATGATATAGCCTACATCGCCCGCAGATACGCTTTGCTGCGGTGACAGCCCCAGTTTCAGCACACCTACTTCATCGGCAAAGTATTCGCCGCCTGTATGGTAGAATTTTACTTTATCTCCTTTTCTCAGTGTGCCGTTCACCACGCGGAAATACGCGATGATGCCACGGAATGAGTTGAACACACTATCGAACACCAGCGCCTGCAGCGGAGCGTCAGGGTCGCCCTTTGGTGCCGGTATGCGCTCTATGATGGCGGCCATGATCTCTTCGATACCTATGCCACTTTTACCGCTGGCCAGGATGATGTCTTCGGGCTTGCAGCCTATCAGGTCCACTATCTGGTCAGTTACTTCCGGTATCATAGCACCTTCCATGTCTATCTTATTGATAACAGGAACGATCTCCAGGTCGTTATCCAGCGCCAGGTACAGGTTCGATATGGTTTGCGCCTGTATACCCTGCGATGCATCTACCAGCAGCAGTGCACCCTCGCAGGCTGCCAGCGCGCGCGATACTTCATATGAAAAGTCTACGTGGCCGGGGGTATCTATCAGGTTCAGTTTATACTTCTGTCCTTTATAGGTAAAGTCCATCTGTATGGCATGGCTCTTGATGGTAATGCCTTTTTCACGTTCCAGGTCCATATCGTCCAATACCTGTGCCTGCATATCCCTTTCAGATATGGTTTTGGTAAACTCCAGCAGTCGGTCGGCCAATGTACTTTTACCGTGGTCAATATGAGCTATGATACAGAAATTCCTAATGTTTTGCATACTTCCTCGAAACAAGGTGCAAAAGTACGTAAAGTATTTGCCATTTATAGATTTATCGGTAACATAAACGGCTGGCAAACCGGAAATAATGCCATGTTTTATCAGAATGTAATTTTTGTGGTACGGTATTTTAATTCTTTCTGTCAGAACTAAATGATACATTACTATGAAGAAGCTACAACCGTTTATTATCCTACCGTTATTGTTACTACTTAGTAGCTGCGAACTGATCGGCGATATTTTTGAAGCAGGTGTATGGGCCGGTGTGTTATTGGTAGTGGTGGTGGTGGGGCTGGTGATATTTGTTATCGGCAGGCTGTTTGGCAGAAAGTAAAATTTATTCATCCTTTAAATAAAATTTAAAACTATAAAACATGAGCACATCACGATTTCTGGCAGGAGCCGTTGTAGGCGTTGTAATCGGGCTGCTGATAGCACCCGAATCGGGCGAAGAACTGCGTACTGACATAGCAGATACGGCAGGTAAATGGCGCAATAGGCTGAATAAGCTGGTAGGTAAAGCAGATGCTACACTGGATGACCTGAAAGCTTACCTGGATAACAACATTGACGGCCTTACCGACGATGTTAAAAGGAAAATATTAAGCATCCTCGACGATGCCGAGCAAATGGCATACAATGCAGAAAGGACGCTGAAGAATGGTGTGTTGTAGGAATTTGCGTGTTATGGTTATAAAGGGGCCGGCTATTGCCGGCCCCCATTATTTTATACTAATATTTCTGGAGTAATACATTGGCGGTAGCTACCACACCTTCCTCCCGTCCTATAAAGCTCAGGTGTTCGGTAGTAGTGGCTTTAATAGAAACATCATCTATCGATATATGCAGCAGGTTAGCTATCGTGCTTTGCATTTGCGGCACGTACGGGCTTATTTTCGGAGCCTGCAGCAGCAGTGTGCTATCTATATTCACCAGCCAGAACCCTTTTTCGCGTACCAGGTTGTAGCAGCGGCGCAGCAACACCTTGCTGTCTATACCTTTATACGCCGGGTCGGTATCCGGAAAATGTTTGCCAATATCGCCCAGGCATAGCGCACCCAGCATGGCATCGCAAATGGCATGCAGCAATACATCTGCATCCGAATGGCCAACGGCCCCTTTGGAATGTGGAACTTTTACGCCACCCAACCACAGCTCGCGGCCTTCTGCCAATTGATGAAAATCAATTCCTTGTCCTATTCTATACATACTATCAAATATAACTAAACCATAAAAGAAAACTGCAAAGTGCGGAATACAACTCCATCACTTTGCAGTTAAATATTTATTAAACGGAATCTACCAGATATCCAATCCGAACTTCTTAGCATTTTCTTCTGCCAGTTCGTAGCCGGCATCTGTATGGCGCAGCACGCCCATAGCAGGGTCGTTATACAGCACACGGCGCAGGCGCTCATCGGCATCCTGTGTGCCATCGGCCACTATCACCATACCGGCGTGCAGCGAGTAGCCCATACCCACACCACCACCGTGGTGGAAGGATACCCAGCTGGCACCGCCTGCAGTGTTTATCAGTGCATTCAATATCGGCCAGTCGGCTACGGCATCACTACCATCTTTCATGGCTTCTGTTTCGCGGTTGGGCGATGCTACAGAGCCACAGTCCAGGTGGTCGCGACCTATAACGATAGGTGCTTTCACTTTACCGGTACGTACCAGTTCGTTGAACAGCAAGCCTGCTTTTTCGCGCTCGCCCATGCCCAGCCAGCAGATGCGTGCAGGCAGGCCCTGGAAGGCAATGCGGTCTTTAGCCATATGCAACCAGCGGTGCAGCCCTTTGTTATCGGGGAACAGCTCCATCAGTGCCTTATCGGTTGTGTATATATCTTCCGGATCACCACTTAGGGCTACCCAACGGAACGGGCCTTTACCCTCGCAAAACAGCGGGCGGATATAAGCGGGCACAAAACCGGGGAAGTCGAATGCGTTTTCTACACCACGTTTATCGTGGGCCTGCCCGCGCAGGTTGTTACCATAGTCGAAGGTGATGGCACCACGTTTTTGCAATTCCAGCATCTGGCGTACATGTTTCGCCATCGTGTCCAAAGAACGTTTGATATACTCATCCGGATTAGCAGTACGCAATGTATTCGCTTCTGCTACACTCAGCCCTTCAGGGAAGTAGCCTACCAGTTCATCGTGTGCCGATGTCTGGTCGGTAAGTGTATCAGGCGTTATATTGCGGTCCAGCAAGCGTTGCAGCAAATCGACAACATTGCAGCATACACCTATCGATACGGCTTCTTTATTCTCCTTAGCCTGCAAAGCCCAGTCGATAGCCTCATCTATATCATGCGTGTATTTGTCCAGGTAGCGTGTTTCAATACGCTTTTGCATGCGCCATTCTTCCATTTCAGCAGCCAGGCATACACCTTCATTCATAGTAATGGCCAGTGGCTGTGCGCCACCCATACCACCCAGGCCTGCAGTTACATTCAGCGTGCCTTTCAGCGTGCCGTTGTAATGCTGGTTGGCCAGCGATAAGTATGTTTCGTAGGTGCCTTGTACAATACCTTGTGAGCCGATGTATATCCAGCTACCGGCGGTCATTTGGCCATACATCATCAGGCCTTTGGCTTCCAGTTCGCGGAAGTGTTCCCATGTAGCCCAGCGGCCTACCAGGTTTGAATTGGCGATGATAACACGTGGCGCGTCTTTATGCGAGCGCAGCACGCCCACCGGCTTGCCCGACTGTACCAGCAGGGTTTCATCCTCGTTCAGGCCTTTCAGCAGTTCCAGTATTTTATCAAAGCTTTCCCAGTTGCGGGCAGCCTTGCCTATGCCGCCATATACTACCAGGTCTTCCGGGCGTTCTGCCACTTCAGGGTCCAGGTTGTTTTGCAGCATGCGATACGCGGCCTCGGTTACCCAGTTCTTGCAGTTCAACTGGTTGCCTTTCGGTGCGTGTATTACTCTTTTGGTTGTGTTCATACCCCAACCCCTAAAGGGGCTTTTTATTGTATAATATTTTTTATAACTCTGGCGGAATATTTCATTAACCGCAAAGGCACTAAGTCACAAGAAGACTCCAAGATCAAAACTTAGCGTCTTTGCGACTTAGCGGTTAAATTTTACAGCGTACCTATTGTAGCAGGCACCGGCGGCAGATGTTCCAGTTCTTTTTTCAGGCGCTCGTTCATTTCTGCTTCCGTTACATCTTCTTTTACGAATTTTTTGCCTGTAACATTTTCATACAGCTCTATATAGCGGTCAGAAATGCCTTTAATCACTTCATCCGTCATTTCAGGTACCTGCTGGCCTTCTTTGCCCTGGAAGCCATTTTCCATCAGCCATTCGCGAACGAACTCTTTAGAAAGCTGCTTTTGTGGCTTGCCTTCTTTCTGCAGTTCTTCATAACCTTCCAGGTAGAAGTAGCGGGAAGAATCGGGCGTGTGTATCTCATCTATCAGGTAGATGGTATCGCCTATGTGGCCGAATTCATACTTGGTATCTACCAGTATCAAGCCACGCTCTTTAGCTATTTGTGTACCACGCTCAAACAGGGCCAATGTATATTTTTCCAGTTGCTCGTATTCTTCTTTAGATACCAGCCCTTGTTTGATAATTTCTTCACGGCTGATGTCTTCATCATGGCCTTCGTGCGCCTTAGTAGTTGGCGTGATGATAGGCGTAGGGAATTTATCATTTTCCTTCAGTCCTTCCGGCAGGGGTACACCACAAAGTTCACGTTTGCCGCTTTTATAAGTGCGCCATGCATGGCCTGTCAGGTAGCCGCGTACTACCATTTCCACCGGGTAGGTATCGCATTTATAACCGATGGTTACGTTAGGCAGTGGCACGTTTATCATCCAGTTAGGCACTATGTCCTTTGTAGCTTCCAGGTATTGTGCAGCTATCTGGTTCAGCACTTGTCCTTTGTAAGGAATGGGACGGGGTAGTACCACGTCGAAGGCAGAGATACGGTCGCTCACCAGCATCACCATATACTTGTCGTCAATAGTGTACACATCGCGTACTTTTCCTTTGTAGAAATTCGTTTGCTTAGGCAGTTGTAATGTTGACATATGCTAATAAATGATTTTAAGGATAAAAAGTTCATTGCAATGGGCAGCAAAGATATATGAAGAACAGGATACCCTGAAAAAATAGACATCCTATATTTGGTTGCTTTCTTTAATTTATATGGCAATTTTTCTGAGTTTCACAAGGCGATGGGTATGCCAACGTATGCGGTTAAGTTATAATATTATGGGCGGCCTATAGCCGCCCATAATAACCCTTTTATTTTTAGCCTGTTATAACCTTGACTTGACACTAGCAATAGCTGCCAGGCGATTTTCGGCGAGGCGCATAGCTGCAGCCTGGTTGTGTATATTTTCCTTTTCAGCCAGGTTGTATATTTCCAATGTACGGTCGTATATCTTTTCTACATTGCCCATTACACGCTCGCGGTTATAGCCATCCAGCTCTGCACTTACGTTGATAAGGCCACCGGCGTTTATCAGGAAGTCGGGGGCATACACGATACCTTTTTGTACCAGTGCCGGGCCGTGGATGTTCTCATCGGCCAACTGATTGTTAGCGGCACCTGCTATGATAGGCGCTTTCAGTTTGGCAATGCTTTCGTCATTCACCGTAGCGCCCAATGCGCATGGCGCGTAGATATCCATTTCCATATCAAATATCTTGCTACCCTCTACTACTTCTACGCTGCGGTATTTTTCTACGGTCTCTTTTATCTTGGTTTCGTTGATATCAGAGATATACACTTTAGCACCGGCTTCTATCAGGTGGCCTACCAGGTAGTGGCCCACGTGGCCAACGCCTTGCACCAATACTTTTTTGCCAGACAGGCTATCGTTACCCCATACTTTTTTAGCAGAGGCTTTCATACCTACAAACACGCCATATGCAGTGAACGGAGAAGGATCGCCGCTGCCGCCCATGTATTCAGGTACGCCGGTTACGTGCTGTGTTTCCAGTGATATGTATTCCATATCGCGGGCAGATGTGTTTACGTCTTCGGCAGTGATGTATTTACCATTCAGGCTATCTACAAACTTGCCGTAGCGACGCCACAGGCCTTCAGATTTTACTTTGGCAGCATCGCCAATGATAACCGCTTTACCACCACCCAGGTTCAGGCCGCTGATGGCTGCTTTATACGTCATACCACGGCTGAGGCGCAGGGCATCTACGATAGCATCCTGGTGACTGTTGTAGTTCCACAGGCGCGTACCACCCAGGGCAGGGCCCAGCGTGGTGTTATGTATTGCTATGATAGCATTAAGTCCTGAATAGGGGTCGTGGCAAAATACCAATTGCTCGTGGCCCATTTGCTGCATTAGATCGAATACCGAAGACTGCATGGATTTAAAAAATTAAGCTGCAAACGTACAAAAAACGGCGAATAGTCCTATATCGGTATTCGTTAATGCGTTGTAAATGAATGACTACTTCCATTGTATCACTTCGCGGTCGGTAACTACGTAGATGTGTTTATGGTCGTCTTCATATACGGTATGGTTGCCGGTAAATTGGCCGAAGGCGGGGAGTATCATTCGGTGTGTATCGGCAGCAAAGCAATCGAGCTTTATATGATTGCGTCCTTTACCGGAGATACGGATGGCAGGGTGAATGTGCCCATGCACACAGTAACCATCACAGTCTTCCACTACATCGTGCGCGATGTAGAATGGGCCGAGTTTCAATCCATCGTGATGCTGCTGCAGGTTCCAGTCTTCATACTGTTTGGAAGGTAGTATATCGTGGTTGCCTATTACCAGGTCGATATGCAGTTCTGGGTGTGCCTGCCGCCAGTGGAGGAAACCTTGCACTTCTTTATTGTCTTTGCTATGAAACATATCGCCCGCTACTACCAGGCGCTGCACTTTATATTTGCTGATGACAGATGCCAGCCGTATCTCATCGTGCTGCTGTGCCTGTGCCGGTATGGCGATACCGTTCTTACGGAAATGCCCGGCTTTGCCCCAGTGCAGGTCGGCCACGATGAGGGTATGTTGTGCGGGCCAGTACAGTGCCCGTTCGGGTAGCAGTGCTATCTTCTCTCCTTCAAGTTCTATTTCCAGCATCAGGGTGGCAAAATTAGGGTTTATTTTATGTGTTGATAGTTTTTGATAGTTTTCTTCGTGTTTTGCGTATGTCGTTTTCTTGTTGGTTGGTTTTCAGCGCTTTGTGTCGTTCCGGTTTGTTTCTTCTTGTTACGTGGTTATTCTTTTTTGCTTCTCCAAAAAAAGAACCAAAAAAGAGCCGACGAATTAATTACTGCGTAATTATTCCGCTGCGCTTCATGAAAAAGTTCGTCGTGTGTCTCCGATGGGGTCGGGTTGCTACTGTTGTGCCGGGCTGTGGGCCTTGATGAGTTTTTATTTCTGATAGGTTAGGATAATGGCTTGCTTTGTTTTTGTTTCGTAATTGCCGATGGGGCGGAGATTGCTACTGTTGTGCCTGTGGGCCTTGATGGGTTTTCATGTTGGTGGTTTAGGGTTTTACGTTTGAGGATTTAGAATTTAGCTTTAGAATTTAGTGTTTCGATTTTCGGGTTTTAATTAAATTTATTATTACAAATTTACGCTTTTTTACTCTAATGTAAAACGGATGGGGAGGGTATAGTAAACTTTCACGGCTTTGCCCATATGCTTGCCGGGTTTCCATTTGGGCATACCGCTGACTACGCGTACGGCTTCTTCATCGCAGCCGCCACCTATGCCTCTTGATACTTTGGCATCGCTCACGCTACCATCTTCATTTACTACAAATTTTACGATGACCTTGCCTTCTATGTTCTGAGATCGGGCGGCATCGGGGTAGTGCAGGTGGCTGCTAAGATAGGCTATGATATCGCCCATGAACTCCGGCATTTCTTCGGCATACACTATGGGTGCAGGTGGCTGCGCCGGGGTTACAATATGGCTGCTACCTTCTGCAGGCTTGCGTACTACGGTTTCGCCGCCGGGCGTGCCTGTAGTAGTAATGATGCCCGATTCTGCTTTGGTAAGGTCTTCTTTTGTGGCGGGTGGTGTTATTACTTTATCGTCGGTCACTACTTTGGGTATGGTATTGGCTACCGTAGGTTTTACAGCCGGTGGTGCAGCAGGCAGTTTGGACTTTTCTATTTCTACCTTTTTGTGCTCGTATATAATGTCTGTTATCTTATTGGGCGTTGTCTTTAATAGTGCCATTTGTTGTTGCGGCTTGCCACTGCTGATGAAGGCATAGACAGATAAAGCGGCGCATAAGGCCAGTACGGTAAACAGTGCTGTTTTGATACGCTTATCGTAATGGCGGCGCAATTCATAACCACCATATTGCTTGTTGCGATTATCGAAAAGAATATCGAGATAGTCGGCTTTAGATAATGTTGCTGCGTCCATAGTAAAGTGATTTATACTAAAAACGCTGTAGTGGAATTATTCCATAGGGGGGGATTGTAATTTGTTTGTCACCAATGATTTTTCTTCTTCCTCTATATCGCAAATAGCATAATGGGATATGGCATTGATGCTCATCTCATCAATGAGGGCTACCAGTGTTTCGTATCTGCAGTCATCCTGGGGTTTTATGATGATATGCAACTGATGTGCATCGGCAGAGAAGCTTACCGGCAGGTTTTTAAGTTGCTGTTGTTTTGTGATGAGTATACTCCTGAGATCATGTAGCGATGCAATACTGACAGTATTTCGAAATGCACCGTAGTAGTAGGCTACGTTGTTATTACGAGTTGGGATCAGTGTAATAGTACTAGTATCTGCATAGGCTGTTCCTCCCTCGACTGGTGCGGGTTTGAAGGGCATATTTATATCAATCACCTTAGGCGTGCTGATGGTAGTAGTGTAAATGAAAAATGTGATAAGAATAAACCGAGATCGACCATAGGTGTGAGGTCGAGTGTGATGTGCTTCCTGCCTGTTTTCGAAGCAATTTGAATGTCGGCCATGGTCTTGTTTTTATATAAGACTTATTTGTTTCCGAATTCCATACGTGTTATGAGTTGTTCTTTTCCATTTACTATCCTTATCTCGCAGGTTGTTCTTTTTTGCTTCTCCAAAAAAGAACCAAAAAAAGAGCCGACGAATTAATTACTGCGTAATTC
>JANLJF010000104.1 GCA_029255605.1 Azovibrio restrictus | reverse complement strand
GTATAGCTACGGATTAATTTCACACCCATATAGAGGAGATACTAATGACACTTATTTAGTACCGCTAAAAGAGAGGGGTATTTAGTCATTTTTAAAATCTCCAAATTATGAGAAAAAGTCTACTTGGGCTCTTCAGTAAGGGATTACTGGCAGCCGCACTGGTGGTAGCAGCAAACACAACAAACGCAAGCACCAACATTTCCCCCGGAAATTTCAATCCCATCGACACATTGGTAGTAGGCAACACGTATGCCTATTCGTGGACATCAAATGCTACCGGCACAGGTTCGGGCAGCGCTACAGTCACGCTTAGCTGGACCTCGACGGCCATGTTTGGTGCCGGTTCGGTATCAGGTGTGGGTGGTACAACCAAAAACTTCTCTATCACTCCTACGCTGGCTAACCTAGGCCTGCACAGCATTACTATTACTACCTCTTCTACCAACGGCGGCACCTTTGCCGGTGGCACAAAGCAAGTGTATGTAATGGGCGGTTGTAACATGAGCGCAAGCGTTTCTAATGTTACAGATGTATCTTGTTTCGGCGGTGATAACGGTACCATCAGCATTTCGCTTGACGGTGGTACTGCACCTTACAGCTACAGCTGGTCGCCGGCTGCATCAGGCAACCCTGCTACGGGGCTTGCAGCAGGTACGTATAACGTAACTATAACAGATGCCAACGGATGCACAGCCAGCACATCGGCAACGGTGGGCCAACCTGCAACTGCACTGTCTGCCAGCGCTACGGCTACAGATGTTACCTGCTTTGGCCTGGCCAACGGTACCATAACGGTTTCAGCTAATGGCGGCACCGGCCCTTATATAAGCGGCACCGGTACTACTACAGGCTACGGACCGGGCACTTACACCATTACGGTTACAGACAATAACGGTTGTATGGCAGAAGCTACTGCTACTGTTTCAGAACCAAGTCAACTGGTAGCAAGCGCATCTGCAAGTCCATCTACTTTCTACCTGGGCTATAGCACATCAGCTACGCTTACGGCAGGTGCTACAGGTGGCACTCCGTCATATAGCTATAGCTGGTCACCTATCAGCAGCACAGCAAGCACTGTAAGTGTTAGCCCTGCTACACCAGGTACCAACACCTATACAGTTACGGTTACCGATGCTAATGGCTGCACGGCTGCTGCATCTACCAATATCAATGTAATAGATGTACGCTGCTGGGCTGGCAACAGCAATGTGCAAAAAGTACAGATATGCCACAAAGCCGGTAATAAATGGAACACACTATGTGTGGACTACAGTGCCGTAGCTGCCCACCTGGCACATGGCGATTACCTGGGTGCCTGCAACAGTGGCGCTAAAGGCAGAGAAGAAAATACACTGGAAACTATGCAGGAAGAAGCGATACATGTGTATCCAAACCCTGCAAGCAGTATGATATTTGTAGAGCTGCCGGCCAATGTAACAGCTGAAAAAGTGATGTTGATGGATATGACCGGTAAGGTAATAAGCCAGCAAAACAACATAACTGCTAAGGCTACTTTCAACCTAGGCAATATGGCTCCGGGCCTGTACTTCATACAAGTTGCTTATGGCAATGAAGTATTCAGGAGCAAAGTAATGGTACAATAAGCATATTGTAAGTACAAGATGAAGGTAAGCCGGGGTAATCATCCCGGCTTACTTATTTTATATCTCACAGTAGATGAACGGCTTGCTTAGCCGCCTATCTCTTCTTCCAGCAGTGCATGCAGCAACCGGTTCCACTGCACTTCAGACATGCCGATGAATGCCGCAGCAGCCACCACCGCATTCCTGATGTTATCACCCACACTATCGGTAGCTGCATTGGCTACTTCATTCCGCCCGAAATAGTAGGCGGTTACCGTCTTACCCTGCAGATGCACAATGAAATTGGAAGTAGCTGTTTCTGCAAAAAAATGTGCCGTTTCACCACTGCCTTCAGGGTTGGCAGTAGCCCTCAGCCGCAGGCCAAATACAGCTTCCCCGTCATTAATTTCATGCAGCTCTTTTATGGCATCTACCTTTACCCAGTCATAGCCATCGCCTTGAGGGTTGCCCAATGCCGGTAGTTTTATCCTGTAATGGTCGCCCACTTCTGCTAAACGTTGCAGCTCGTTTCCATCTGCATCCACCAGGGCCACTACGGGGCTTAGTGCACCTTCCAGCTCGTGCCATACATCGGGGTTCAGCAGGCGTTTCGTAGCGCGTTCAAAAGTTTTATGCGCCGCTTCTTCGCTTTCATGTGTTTTAGCATGCGACAATTCATTTTGCTTCCCCTCAACACCTACCGGCACAAATTCGTTTATAAATTCCTGTATCATAAACCTGTGTTTATTACCGTGCTATCGCAATAAAAAACATACCATGTAGGCTTCATCATGACATGTAGACATTAACCTGTCTTTGTATTCAAGGAAGATTCAGCGAGGTGTGGTGGTGTGGTTTACAATATGAGCCTATCAAATAAAAGGCGTATGATGTGGGATAATATCATTTTTTTTATCTAAAAAATTAGAAAAAATACGCTGTCCTAATTTATCTGCTGCCTTATGATAAACTATGTCTTCTTTTAAAAGGGCCTTAAACTCCTGTTCACTCCAAACCACTCCATAACCTATTATAAAATAAAATGGGAACTCTTCTACCGCTGTAGGGATTAATATAGAATACAACCCAGATATATATTGCCTTCAACATACGCATAGTCAGGATAGTTTTTTGCTTTAAGAAATTCAGACTTTATTTTAAGATAGCTCTCTATTGATGCAATCATTCTATATGGATTAAACGTTAATCCCGATTTTGAATGATATAGTAAAAAGTCAAAAGCATGCTGTAATCCATCCTGATAAAACAAGTTGTAAATTGAAGCCGTAGTTCGTTTTTTTTCATAAAATGCTACAGATTCTTCATGTATCTCGCCTATCATGTGCCTTAAATCATAAACTACATCTAAGTTCTCTTTAGGAAGAAGACAGTTAATACCTTCAAGATGCTTTCTTAGTGTAGCTATGAAGTATGTTCCATCTGTACATATAACTGTAGCTTTTTCAGTTGAAAATTTCGATTTAAACTGTTCATCAAGTGTAACAATGTAACAATGCGGCAGAACCTCATTCATTTCCGCTTTCAGATAATTATAAATACTACTAAAATCAAAATCAGAAAAAGAAAAACCTATAAAAACAACAACTTTAGTTGCAAGAACAGTTTTTAAATACCCTCCAATCAATCCATTTTTTAGATTTTCATAGCACTTTTGGTAATCTTCATTAGTAGCAATTATACTACCGTAGTTACTTATAGAACCATGAATTTTAAAAACTTTTCTTCCACTATTATTGTAGAAAGCAAAATCCTCTGCTGTAACTATTGGAATTGCATTACATTCTCTTTCAAAATAATCATCCCAATTTGTAGTGAAAACATTATCGATTAAATACATGGATGACAACTCTTGATGAAAAGTTGTCGATAACCTATATAGCTCTTTAAATTGATGGCAATATTCAAATCTACTTCTAATTCTGTCTAGTAATTTTCTACGTCCATTCTTTAGCTTACAATATTCAGACATCAAAGTTGAAAAATTCAACTTTGCATCTTCCGACAGTTTTAATTCTTCAAGGATATCTTCATACAACGTTTCCTTAAAAACATTCTTGCTCTCAGTACTAATACCAGCTCCAGCGAAAATCACTAGATCCCCATTTAATGCTGCGTCTACTATTTCCAGCGGTAAGTCAAAAGGAAGCTTATTCTTACAAAACTCACATGTACATTCAAGTTGTTCCGTTTCCATAGCACTAGTATTTAATTCAAATATATAATTAACTCTAAATTTCCTACTTCCCCTCCTGCCATACAGTTGTCACTACGCTAATGCATCTTTGTATCATGGCAAAGCAATCGCAAACCCTGGCACTGAAAAACAGAAAGGAATGGCGCACATGGCTATCGAAAAACCATGAGAGTAACGATACCATATGGCTGGTACTTTCTAAGAAAGATGCGCCGAAGCAAACCATCAGCCGTGGCGATGCACTGGATGAAGCGCTGTGCTATGGCTGGATAGATGGCACTACGCATCCGGGGGATGCACATACCTATGTACAATCCTTCAGCCGCCGTAAGCCTAAAAGCATGTGGAGTAAAATAAACAAAGACAAAGTAGCCCTGTTGATAAAAGAAGGCCGCATGGCGCAGCCGGGGCTCGATGCCATAAAAGCTGCCAAAGCCAATGGCTACTGGAATATACTGGATGATATTGATAACCTCACCATCCCGCCCCACCTGCAGGCTGCATTGGCACAGAACCCTAAAGCCGCAAAAATGTTTGATACCCTCAGCCCCAGCGATAAGAAACGCCTGCTGGCATGGATAAAGTTTGCACAGCGTGCGGAAACCCGACAAAAACGTATAGATGAAATCATAGCCGACTGTGCGGCGGGTAAGAAGCCGAAGTATCTGGGTTAAGGTCAGCCCCTGCTCGTATTCTGGCTGATGCTGCGTATCACATCATCCAGTTGTGTAGCGGTAGCTTTTATGTGTTGCAGTATTTCGTGCTGGCGGTTGTCGGTAGATGCTTCTTCCAGCAGGTTTACCAGCCCCATCAGGGTGGCCAGTGGCGCACGCACCACGTGCGATTGCTGCCAGGCTATTTCCTGCATTTTGTTTTCCGTTTCTTTGGCCGCTGTAATATCCAGGCAGGCACCTATCATTTTCTGTGGTTCCCCCTCGCTGTTCAGTATCAGCCGTCCCCACGATTTCAGGTGCCGCACCTCGCCATCGGGCCTTACAATGCGTTCTTCAAACACTACATCGTCATGCGTATGCAGCACACCTTCTATCGTACGTTGCACACGTGCCCTGTCATCGGGGTGCAGGCGCGAAAGATAACCTTCAAAGTCGGCTTTAAATGTTTTCTTATCCAGCCCGTATATCTTATACAATACGTCCGACCACGTTACTTTATTATTGCTGATATCCCACTGCCAGCTGCCAAAGTTGGCCAGCGATTGTCCCTGCAGCACCACCATATTCATCTCCTGCATCTTTTCCGAATACTGTTTGTATTCCAGTATCAGCTTCAGTATGGCCACCGTGCGCGATATCACTTCCATTTCCGTAGCAGTGGGCGCTTTCACTTTGTCATAATACACACCCATCACCGCTATTACATCGCCCTTTGTATCCATTACCGGGTGCGACCAACAGGCTTTCAGCCCATATGGCAATATCCATTGTTTATATGGTGCCCAGCGCACATCGGTTGCTATATCGCTTACTATCACCACTTCCCTGGCATAGGCTGCCGCCCCGCACGAACCTGCCAGCGGCCCTATCTCCAGCCCTTCTATCTGCTGCAGGTAGCTGGCCGGCAATGAGGGTGCCGCCCACGAATATAGTTTATCGTCGTTTACAGCCATTACAGAGCATTTCATATCGGGGAAAAGCTGCTCCATGCCCTGCACATACTTGTGCAGTATAGCTTTCACGGGCACATCTTTCTGCACGCTCATCTCCAGCACTTCTTTCTCCAGGTGGTCCATGTCGGCCATCAGTTTCGGTTCTGTAATGTCCACCATGATGCCACGCAGCAAATGCGGCTTGCCTTCTTCCGCCACTACCGATACAAAATCGCGTATCCATGCCAGTGTACCATCGGCTTTTATCATCCGGTAGTCAAAGGAATGGCTGCGCAGTTGTTGTGTTTGTGCATGGCAGTAGGTTACAGCATGCTCCGTATCATCCTTGTAAATATGGTCTTTCCAGAAGGTGGGCGATGCCAGCCATTCCTGCGGCGTATAGCCTAATATGCGCGTCACACTTTCGCTGATGAAGGTAAACTCAAATGTCTGCGCATCGGCTTCCCATACCACCCCTTCTACAGCCTGCAGCAGCGATTGGTACAAATCATTCGACTTTATAAGGGCCTGCCTGGTTTCTTTAATATCGGTAATATCCTGTGCGGTGCCAAATATGCGTACCGGCATGCCATCCTTCAGTTCTGCACTACCCGTACTGCGCAGCCATCGCAGGTTACCTTTCGCAGTTCGTATTTCTACTTCTATATCAAAGGGTTGGCCCTTGGCTATGGCATCGGTTACGGCCTGTGTCGACAATTGCCGGTAGGCCTCCGATGTATAGAAATCCATAGAGGTTTCTACCGTTGGCTGATAATCGGCAGGCAGCTCATGCAGCTCTTTCAACCCGTCCGACCATACAGATGTATTTTCTATCAGGTTTATTTCCCATGTGCCGCTGCGCGATGCCTGTTGTGTTTCCCTTAAAAATTTCTCGTAGCGCTGCTGTTCCGCTATCAGCGATTGCATTTTGTTTTCTTCCAGTGTCACCATCAGCAGTGCACTATCGTCGATAGCTTTGATGGTAATATCCATTGGCCGTGTGTCGCCATCGGGCCCCGCCAGGTGCATGCTTATGATGCCCTTTTCTTTTATAGCCTGCAATAAATGGGAAGCGATAGCTACCTGCGATGCACCGGTGAGCACGGCCAGTAATGCATCGGCACGATGGCCGGCTGCATTCACGGCTGTGGCACCCAACAGGTTTTCACAAGCACGGTTAATGTCTTGAATAGTAAATACACCACCCGTTGCAGATACCAGCATCACGGCCGCGGGGGCATGCTCGTACACACTTTTATATAGCGCTTCGTCCATCCAGGTGTTTTACAACGGTGAAATAAATCTTTATTATCAGGGTACTCTTATGTAACTACCCTAATATAAAACATTTTATTATTGAAACCAAAGAAAACAGGACACGCTACACAAAAATGGTAACATTATAACATAGCTATCAATTCTTTAACCAATGTGCCTATCTGGTCGCGCACTTTGTTAAAATCCGCGGCTTCCATATGGCGCGGGTCGGGTATTTGCCAGTCTATGTGTTGCTTTGCAGGCATCCACGGGCAGGCATCGCCACAGCCCATAGTCACCACGGCATCAAAAGGTGCTTCGGCTTTTACTTCGTCCAATGTTTTGCTATGATGCGCGCCCAGGTCGTAACCCAGCTCCTTCATCGCAGCTATGGCTTTCGGGTTCACCTTACCGCTGGGGTTGGAACCCGCACTGTAGCCGGTTACTTTTCCATTGCCATACATGTTAGCAAAGGCCTGTGCCATCTGGCTGCGGTTGCTGTTTTCTATGCACACAAACAGTATTTTCTTCATCGGTCTATTTTTATGACGCTGATGGCTATCCACAGCAGGTTGATAATAGTAAACCGCGGGTCGAAACCATAGGCCATATTCAGGCCTATGATTCCCGCTAGTATGATGCCAAAACGCTTATGGCGCAAAAGGTAAGCTTTCGTTCTTTCCATGTATTGTTGTGGTTAAAAATTTTAGCAGCAGCCCGAACCCGGCTCACAACAACCTGCTTGTTTTTCGGCATACACCGTTATACTGTAGATGCCTGTTTTACTTTGCTTATAAGCGGCTATTTCTTCTTCTGTCAAATAGTTCTTCAGTATATCATCGGGTATCACGATCGGTTTCTGTTTCTGCACAATGACATTCTTAAAACCATTTTTATTGATGAGCGCCAGGTATGCATCGCGCTGTATAGCACCCGATACGCAACCTGCATACATTTCGGCAGCCTGCTGCAATTTTTCCGGTAGCTCGCCCACCAGCACTACATCCGATATGCTGAAGTGCCCGCCGGTTTTCAGCACGCGGTATATCTCTTTGAAAACATTGTCTTTATTCGGCACCAGGTTCAGCACGCAGTTACTCACCACTACATCGGCCACGTTGGCCGTCACGGGCATTTTCTCTATATCCCCCTGCCTGAATTCTACATTGTTATAGCCCAGCTTCTCTGCATTGGCACGTGCTTTCTCTATCATCTGCTCGGTAAAGTCTATGCCTATCACCTTACCGGTTTCGCCTACCACACCTCTTGCCACAAAGCAGTCGTTGCCCGCGCCGCTGCCCAGGTCTATCACCGTATCACCCGCTCTCATCTGCGCATATTCGGTAGGCAGGCCACAGCCCAGCCCCAGGTCTGCATCCGGGTTGTATCCTTCCAGCTGGCTATAGTCATCACTCATGATGTTATACACCTCGGTAGAACAGCCACCCGCACCGCAGCACGATGCCATATTGGTTTCTTTGTCTTGCATGGCTATTTCGGCATATTTCTGCCTTACCAGCTCTTTCAGTTCATTGTCGCTTTTCATTGATAAAATGTGTTTGGTTCTTTATTGCAATATTGCGATGAATTCGGGTAAAATTTTTAGCAGCACTTATCGCTTGCAGCCACTTCTTTAAAAAATACTTCAAATACCTGCCTGTAGCTGTTCCATACTTTCGGGTTGATGCAGTAGCATACGCTGGTACCTTCTACGTTGCCTTGTATCAAGCCTATGTTTTTCAACTCTTTCAGGTGTTGCGAAATAGTGGCCTGTGCCAGCCCCAGCTCATCTACCAGGTCGCCGCAAATGCAGGCATTGGCTTTCAGCAGTTCCTGCAGTATAGCTATACGTGCCGGGTGTGCTATGGCTTTGGCCATGGCGGCTATTTCATTCTGCTTCTTCGTAAATAAGTCTGACTTTGTCGTACCCATATTCATCGTAAAATTACGATAGATATTTTTATAACCAAATTAATTTTCTGAACACAGCCATTAAGGCATTTATAATTACCCCTACATTTGCCCTTCACCCACTAACAATATAACTATGGCAATCGTAAACATTTATCTGAATTTTAACGGCAATTGCGAACAGGCGTTCGACTTTTACAAATCCGTATTCGGCGGCGAATACCCTTACATTGGCCGTTTTAAAGACATGCCGCCTTCTGAGGATGCCAGCAAGCAGGTACCGGAAGAAATGGCCAACCGCATTATGCACGTATCACTGCCCATAAGCAAGGAAACCATGCTGATGGGTAGCGATACCGGTGGCGAATGGGCCGCCAGCTTCAAACAAGGCAACAACTTCTCTATCTCTGTAAATGCAGCCAGCAAAGACGAGGCCGACCGCATATTCAATGCCCTGTCTGCAGGCGGGCAGGTAACCATGCCACTGGCCAATACCTTCTGGGGCGATTACTTCGGTATGCTTACCGATAAGTTCGGCATCAACTGGATGATGAGCTACAACGAGCAGCAAGCCACACAACAAGCCTAAATACAAAAAGAGCCGCGATGAGCGGCTCTTTTATTTTCTTCCTACAGTTTCGCGGCTTCGCGTATATCTTTTATTTCAAGCACTTGCTTAGGGTAGCCTTTGGTCACCACGTTTATCATAGCGCGGCCTACGTCCTCCAGCTTCAGCATCCACCTTTTTGCAAATAAAGAAAAGAGCGGTACCAATATTTTATAAACCGGCTTCAGGTGCTTTTGCCCCCGCACGGGTGTCATACCTCCGGGACGAAAAGCATATGCTTTTTTGAATGGCAGTTTCATCAGATCATTCTCCGTCTTACCCTTTACACGCGCCCACATCACCCTACCCTGCTCTGTACTATCGGTGCTGCTGCCCGATACATAGGTGAATACCATACCGGGGTTCCAGGCAGCTACCTGCTCTGCAAAACGGATAGTAGTATCATAGGTCAGGTAAGTATATTCCGCTTCATTTTTCCCTATCGATGTTACACCTGCACAAAAAAAGCAGGCATCGTAACCGCTTAGCTGTTGCTGCATGGCCTGCGGCTTCGTAAAGTCAGGCACAATACATTCCTTTAGTTTAGCATGTTGTATATCTACATGCCTGCGGTTCACCATCAGCACTTCGCTTACGCCTGCATCATTCAGGCAGGTTAGCAGCACACCCTCGCCCACCATGCCAGATGCACCAGTTATCATTACTTTAATGCCCATATCTTTTGCAGTTTTTCTTACTATAATTCTTGGCGGTGGATGCAATGGCTTCTTTTCTATGCCTACGGTTATACCATATCACCCCTATACCGGTTACAATAAACGGAACTGCCGACAGCAGTATACGGATGTTCATACCCATAATGCCGATGATGAAGATCATGACCATTATAAGGCTCAGGCACAGCAGCCCAACCATGCTCACCCACTTGCTGGGCACTTTCTGAAACAGGGTAAACAACAGCAGCAATTGCCCCACTATCGGCACCAGTACAAAGGGGTGCATAAACGCCTGCTTATCGGGTATTTTTACAAAGAGCAACTGGTATTCCACCTCGAAGAGAAAGGCATGCATCCCTTTCCCCCATTCCAGGTAGCCTATCAGCGATGTCAGCAGCAGGCAGGCGTTCAGTAGTTTTCTCATTGCAGCGGTTTAAGCTGTAGCAAGATACTGATAATAAAAACAGCGTTATCTTGCAGCACAAATCATTATGAAGATAAAACACCTGCTAAGCCTGTTATTATTATGCATCATTACAGATGCCTATAGCCAAAGCACCGGCATACTGGTACTGGAAGAAGATATGGAGGTACCTGCGCACTGCAACTACCTGGGCGATGTAAAAGTTACCGATAAAGGCTTTAAAACCAATTGCGGCTACGAGCGCACCATGGAAGAAGCTAGCCGCAAAAAAGCAAAGCTGGGTGGCAACATTTTTAAAATATACGACCTCGCGCATCCATCGGCAATGGGCAGCACTTGTTACCAGGTATGGGGATATGCTTATTACAGCGATGATATAGAAAGAACAAAAAGAGAACTGCATTTACCACCCGATACCGTTACACACAGGCTACTGCCCGATACTGCCCGCTATGCGGTAGTATATGCTTACCGGAAAATGGCGGGCGAAGGTAGCAGCAAAGCTTATTTATTGCATGTAGGCGATGCTGACCTGAGCTGGATGGAACCATATAGCAAAGGCAAAGTGATAATAGAAAAAGAAGGCCCTGTAAAAATATGGGCAGCATATGATAAACATGTGGAAATGGAATTGAACATACAGTTCGGAAAGGCATATTTTATAAAATGTGATTCCGAATGCGGCGTTGCAAAGTGCCACCCGCTATTCACAGTACAAGACCCCAACAAGGGATATTATGAGTATAGCCTTATCAGTAATCATTAGCACTATGCGCTTTCTGCTTCTATACCTTGCACTACTTACACATACCCTGCACGCGCAGGAAACCTTTACAGGCTATGCGTATAAAAAACCTGTCTTAGTGTACCTTACAGCTATAGACAGCCAGATGCATATTACCCTGCTCGATACGGCTACGCAAACCTACATCGGGTTTCAAAATCCACATCAGTTTGCAATGAACGGCTAGGATGGAAAAATGGAGGGCGGCCTCTTCTGTACCGATAGTATAGGCCGGCACATCATAAATGTGCCCAAAAAAGTATTTACTGGTATAACCGTTTACGAAGAAGAACCCGGCACAGCATACAGCCATGGTTGCATATTAGATACCAACATCTTTGGCATAGCCTACGAGGTTATGTTCACAAAGGAAGAAAAAGAACGGATAAAACAATTCTACGCCAAGCGCAAATAACAAAACCCACCCCTGCCCCGTTACAAGCAGCGATGGGTTTTTACTCATTCTTCTAAACGTCTGATATTAACCTAAGCTTGCCCTATCCCAGAAGGCCGGTGGTTCTATACCTAATGAACGCAGGTACACATATCCCTGTCCACGGTGGTGGTTCTCATTATCCAGGAAATACATCAGTGTGCCTATCGTCGTGTTTTCAAACTGGCCAAAAGCCTTATCTACCTGCAGCCAGCGTTCTGCCGTTATCTGCGGAAACATTTCGTCTATACGCTTTGTAGTTTCATCCCATGCAGCCAGCAGTGCTTCTTTCGATGTAAATGCATCCTTATAGTGGTTCATACCGGGGCGGCTTTCCCAGTTGCCGGTAGCCATACCCTGCACACCGGTATCTGCCAGGTCCAGCAGCTCGTGCGCCAGTTGGGCAAAGGTGCGCATGCCGCCTATGCTGTAGTTCAGCAGTTTATCTTCGGGAAAAGCTTCTATCACACGGCGTGTCAGGTCGCGGTGTCCTTTCCAGTGTTTCAGTAATTGCTCAGGTGTTATCAGTTGTTGTGTTTCCATATCGTGTTCCATTTATACAGCAAAGTAAATACCGTGTAGTGACAACCCTATGTCAGCAGGGTTGAAAAATATTTTTTTGGGCTACTGATTAGCCACCTTTTGATTTTTACTTTTATTTTACAATTACCGCCACATCCTTCCCCTTATTTCCTCCGTCTGTACAATAAAACGGCTGCCATGGTAGTTGTAATACTGCCTTTATGAAAACTATTTTTAGTACCCTGCTGGTATGCTGCACCCTGCACGCATATACACAAACATTTCGCCCAGTACTGGTGGCCGACATTAACGCGGTAAAACATGATAGCATGACGGGAAATGCTATGCCCTCATTCGTTGCCGTCTTTAACGACAGGCTCATCTTCAGCGCCTGGGATGATACCGCCACACACCTTTATGCCTGTGACAAGCAGGAACGCATTACTAAATACAAATACAATATCGATTCGACAAATGCACCACGGTACATGCATCCTCACTATGCTGCCCAGCTGGGCGATACACTATATTATACACAAGACTTCGACCTGCTGCAGGAAGAACGCCGCCTGTATGCCTGGAATGGCATCGATTCACCCCGTAATCTCCTTGCCGATCGTCCGGATATTGAGAACCCTACAGAACCGCTGGCTATCAATGACAGGATCATCTTCACCGCGCGCAATCCCAATACCTGGGATTACCAGCTATGGCAATATACCCCTGCTACCGGCAGCCTGGATAACCTGGGGGCAGGCGGCTATTATAAAACATGGTACAAAGACAAACTATACTTTACACGTCCCATGGGTGGCACTGACGATGAACTGTACGCTCTCGACTTAGCTACCCGCACCGCTACACTTATTTTCAGCATACCCCCCAACCCCGCCGGCACGGGTATATACGAGCCTACGGTAGTGAATGATAAACTTTTTTTTGTAGTCAAGAGAGCAGATACCTTGCAACTGTATAGCTACAACGGCAGCGGCACAGCTGTGCAGTGCACCGATATTGCCGATGCATTTGGCAGTAGCTATACCTTATTCAGACGGCCATTTTTTGCGCATTTTAATGGCAGCATATACCTGCCCGTGCAGCAGGGCAGCACCGAATCTATATGGGCATATCATATAACTACCGGCGCTGCCAAAGAGGTATTAACCTTTCCGTTTGATTATACCAACATCGGCGGCATCATTCCCTACCGCGATAAGCTGGTGGCAGGCATTGCACAAAGTTATCACTATGGCCTTATGCTCTTCGCTCCGCAAACAGGTGCATACGAAGTAATGCCCCCGCCAGCAGGCACGCAGATATTCGGCTCTTACAACCCTACCGTTTTCAATGATATGCTATACTTTTCCGCCTACGATGACGTATATGGCTGGGAGCTTTTTCGTTACGATGATATAATACGCTATATACCCGAAGCGATAAGCCTCTATCCTAATCCCGCCACTACGCACACTTACATCCGCACCGGTAGCGTTATAGAGCAAACCCTTTCGGCAGTTATTACAGATGTAGCGGGGCGCAAGGTATATGGCAAGCTACTGGGCACCTACCCTGCCGGCACCCACGATATAGAAATACCATTGCAACACATAGCTGCAGGCATGTATATCCTTTCAGTATTTGAAAAGGATAAAGGCAAGGTACTTACTGCCAAACTGGTAAAGCTGTAAAGACATTTTTTGCTACTTTCATAGCTACAACCGTAACACTAAGTTACCAACATCTAAAAGTCCTTTGTTTAAAAAACAAAGGACTTTTAGATATCTATAAATGAACTGTTAATAAGGGCCTTCTATATTAATTGCTCCATTTTGGCTACCACTGCCACTAAACATCACATAAAACTTGTCGCCAACGGCCAGGGTGGATCCTGTGCATGCATTGTCTATTACGATACATCCATCAGGTTGCCTGCTAGTAGCCGGACAAAAGCTATAACCACCTGGGAATAAACCATCCTTAGCGGCATAAATTGGGCAGCGGAATGTAGTAGTAGTTGCTCCGATACTTGCACATGGATTTTCGATCAAGGCTTCACCCCACACCCAGGTTCCCCCTGAAGGTACCGTACCGCCTACCCAATTATTGGGATCAGTCATATCACGTACATCGTTGATTGTTGTGTTTGAAACAGTAAAAGTGTTTGACGTACCTACTAAAGCGCATGTACTAGGCTCATAAGCATAAAAGGTTACATTGAATGCCCCAGTCGCAGTTGCCACTATAGGGTCAGGATTGAATGATAATGCAAGAGATTGTGCCTTAGCAGACGCAAACGAGGCTAAAGCAATGGCGGAAAGGAAAAGGATTTTTTTCATAATTGTAGGTTTAAAAAAATTGGTGAATTACTAAAATAATAACATCTCGCTACTTTTTATGCAACTTCCGATTAAATATTACAGCATAACACGAGAACAAATTTATTGACGGGTAAATACTTCCGCATTATCGGGAATAACCTTTTACTCTACTACACCCACAAGCATCTATACAGATGCAGGCTTATACCATTTTTTCCAGCGAGACAGCAGCACAAAATTTACAGCCCTCCAACCGTGATGCTACGCTTTGTTTTTTTACTTTTAAGTATGAACAACCAGGCAAAAGACATAGATGAATACATAGCCGCCTTCCCGCCACAGGTGCAGGAAAAGCTGCAAGCCATGCGCAGCACCATACAGGCTGCGGCACCCGGCGCTACCGAAGCCATAAAATATGCCATCCCTACTTTTGTGCTGCATGGCAACCTGGTGCACTTTGCCGCATTCAAAAACCACATCGGCTTTTATGCCACCCCTACCGGGCACAGCGCATTCGAAAAAGAGCTATCTAAATACCAACAGGGCAAAGGCTCTGTACAATTTCCTATGGATGCGCCGCTTCCTTTAGCACTCGTTACCCGCATTGTAAAATACCGGGTAAAAGAAAATACCGAACGCGCCGCAGCAAAAGCAACGGCAAAGAAGAAGTAGCAGTAACAACCCTGCACCATCCTTTTTTTATGTAACATCGCATAGTGATATACTAAACCGTCGCTAACGGTAGTTATAGTAGCACTTCGCCACGCATGAAACCGTTACTCATTACTTTATATTTCTGTTACCACCTGCTGCCGCCGGCAATAGCACAGGTGCTGCCGGCCCCACGCCTGCTGGCCGACTTTTGTCCCGGCGAACAGCAGCAGGGGCAGCTATGCGGTGGTGCTCCGTATTTTATGCAGCAATACAAAGGCAGGCTCATGCTGAGCGGCTTCAACGGCCAGCGTGGCGACCTGCATGGCTACGATGGTCTGACGGAGATGTACGCATATCCCTACCCGAAGGTATGGCTGTCACAGCCTTCTTATGCAGTCATCGATTCTGTCTTTTATTTCACCAATTACTTCAACGGCCCCACCACACAGGAAAAGGAAATATATGCCTGGGATGGCAGCAATACACCGGGGCGCATCACCTACATACACCCCGATGGCCATAGCGACCCTTCGGAACTAACGGTGCTGAATGGTGTATTGTATTTCACGGCTACAGATGATGCAGGCTATGGCCTGTACGAGTTCAATCCTGAAACGGGCGCTACCATCCGGCTCAACAACCTGCATGCCATAGGCACTACCGCCTACAATGGCAGCCTGTATTTTTCAGCACGCGGTGCTTCGGGTGTAGAGCTGTATGCCTACCATCCGCTTACGGGCACCGGCACACTCATTGCCGACCTTAACCCCGGCCCCGGCGATAGCTATCCGCAGTCGTTCCTTATTGCCAATGGCAAGCTCTACTTTATGGCCACCAGTGCCGCCTATGGCCGTGAAATATACATGTACGATGGCACTACGCAGCCTGTGCGCCTTACAGATATCGCGCGCGGCCCCGGCAATGGTATCGGTTCTGCCAATGGTGCCGATATGACCTATTACAACAACAAACTGTACTTCACCGGCAGCATGACCGGCAGCGAGCCTTACGACTTGTGGAGCTACGATATTGTAACCAACGCACCCGCACGCGCAGCGGGGCTTTACACGGCCAACATTACAGAGGCACGCAGCTTTACCGTATATAATGGCAAGGTATTCTTCCCCGGCTACAACAGGCTGCAAAACCTCCACCACCTTTATACCTACGATATATATACCGGCATGGTGCAGCAGGTTCCCGACCCTGCCTTCAGCCGCGGCTTCAATGCCTACCTGCAATATGTATATAAGGATGCACTCTACCTTTCGGGGCAAACCAGCAATTATGGCTGGGAACTATACCGTTACGACGATGCCCCGCCTGCCGATACCACGCGCACCATCATTTACCCAAACCCTGCTACCACGCAGGCTACCATAAAAACCACGCTGGGTGGCCCCCGTACTATCACCATCACCATCAGCGATGTATCGGGCCGCATCGTGATGCGCAACCTGGCAGGCACCTTCCCTTCCGGCGACCTGGAAATTCCCATACCGCTCACACAGTTTGCGGCAGGCGTTTATTTTGTCACCCTCTACGATAACATCATCGGCGCCTTATGGCACGATAAACTGGTAAAACTGTAGTTTTATAACAACACAGGTTTATTATATTTATAGTACCTGCTACCGGCTTAAACCTACCTACTATCATGCGCATTGTTCTTATTATTCTTTTAGTATGGCTATCCTATAGCAGCAACGCACAATTTACAGAGGTGCCGGAAAGGCTCGTTACTTGTGATACTTGTGCCTATGACCCTGTTTTTATGGGTCGCATCAATAATGAATTAACATATGCCGTCACTTCTGGTAAAAAGCAAAAATTCATAACCTGTAATGAAGCCGGCATCATACGTTCCGATAGCTTCGCAGGCTTACATATCATGGGGCCTGTATACACTATTGGCACTACATTCTATTATATCAATCGCAATGACTCAGACCTGACTTATCGTTTGTACAAATGGAATAAAACGGATATTCCGCAAAACATTTTGGCGCCGGCAAACTGTATTGTACCACGTATATTCACAACCCGGGCAGAAAAGTTATACTTAGATATATATGACACCGTTCTCCGTACAAATGCCATGTACGAATATGATGCACACAGCGAACAGCTAAAAAAGATAACCGACACTGCCGTGTATCTCGCCTTCGCTGTGGGTCAGCATATATATTACATGCAGGCTGATGCACAAAATGGTAAATGGTGGCGATACCAGCCGCAACAACAATCAAAGGAACCGGCTACAGGACTTTGGACGGAAGGGGAATACCTGTCCGATTTCTACAATTTTAATAATAAGTCATACTTCATTCTTCAGAAAGACGCCTTACCTCCAGCTTTGTATGAATATGATGGAAAAACAGTTGTAAAACTAGCTAATGTAGCAGATAAAGGTATCTATCTACCATCTTATTCCTATTCGTTTGCTCTCACATTTTATCAAAACCGTATTTATTTCCCATATTATTTCGCTACCGGAGAAAAAAACAAACTTTACTATTACGACCTGGAAACTAAAACCAGTGCCCAGCTTTTAGATCATGCCAAATGGAAAATACTAATGTCGGAAGGATCATGTATATACCGGGGAAAGATAGCATTCTCCGGAATCTCTGGCGAACCCGGTAGCGTAGGCCGAAACCTGTTCATTTACAATACGGCTACGGATGAGTTGAGAAAAGTAGAAAATGGTCATAAGTACCTCAACTCCTTTGGAAGCCTGAAAACGTTGCGCAATACTTTGTACTTATCTATTTTCATAGCCGAATACCGTACACAGCTATATCGCTATGAAGAAGAATGGAAATATGATAACCCCACCATTTACCCCAACCCCGCTACTACCGAAGCTTATGTGAAACTGGGTACCGATACCACGCAGGCATTTATACTTACTATGTACGATGCTATGGGCAGGGAAATAATGTGGCGTAACCTGGGCACTTTCAAAAAAGGGGAACATACCGTTACCCTGCCGCTGCAACAGCTGGCTACAGGTATTTACATCTGCACCCTTCGCGGCAGCAACAGGGGCATTGTACTGCGGCAAAAACTGGTAAAACTTTAACCGGCAGGTAATGCACCCCGCATATTCGTCACACCAATGTCAACGTACCATTAAAGCTATATTAGAACCAACAGGTAATATATATCAGGTATATTTTTTGCAATAGCTTTGCTATTACCTTTTATACCGGTTATGCCTATGATGCGTACACTTTACTTATCTATACTCTTATTGTCTTTTTATACCACTCATGCGCAGTACGATACCCTGCGTATGTTGCAGGATTATTGCCCGGGCACCTGCGATGGCAACCCGATACCCATGGGCTTGCTGAATGGCAATCTCATCATCAGCGCGCAAGACGAAACAAAGAAATACCTCTATACCTACAATGCCGATGGCCTGCTGCAAAGTTTTCAGAACGATAGCATACCCCCGCTGGCTATGCTTTCCCCTGTCAACCCGCACAGGTTCACTGCAGTGGCTGCTGCCCCGGGCAATGCGCTGTATTTCTGCAGCACTTTCGATGGCCGCTCCGATTCTATACGCCTTTTTAGCTGGGATGGCCTTAATAAACCCGTTAAGATATTACCGGTTAGCGATACCCCTCACTCTATAGCCGCTCCCCTCTGGTGGAATGATAAGCTGTATTTCAGCGCCTACAACATTCGCAACCATAAATATTCTACCCACATTTACGACCCCAAAACAAAGACCGTGACCAAAGTGGGCGATGCAGGCTATACTTATGGCGTGGTGTACAAAGACAAATTCTATTACAAACACTTCGGTAGCAATACCGGGCAGGAACTATTCGCTTTCGACCCTAAAACAGGCATTGCAGGCATCGTAGCCGATATAAACCCCGGGCAGGAAAGCGGCGACCCGGAAAATTTTATAGTGGTGGAGGATAAGCTTTATTTCCTGGCTACGCACCCCGATTATGGCCGCGGCCTGTATATGTACGATGGCGTAAACGCACCGAAATGTGTTTCTTACCACAGCAATAAAAGCCGTGCTTATACCATCACCCCGCATAATGGCAGGCTGTATATGTATTACCAGGTACCACCCAACAAAATTGCCCATACTTCTTACGATATCGCCACAAATACCACCCGTACAGAAGATACGCTGGACAAATATGCAGGCAACATTTTTATGGCAAGCTATCATGGCAAGCTTATATTCAATGGTTACAAAATAATACCCGGCAATGCCTATCACGTAGTGTACAGCTACGATGCCGAAAACAAGATAATACGCGAATTGCCCACCGATCAGCAATACACCTTCCGCTATATCTATGGCTTCGATGTGTATAATGATGTGCTGTATATCAACGGCACTACGGCCGAGCATGGCTATGAAATGTTTACCTATCGCGAACGCCAGCCTGCAAAGGAATCATACATACTATACCCCAACCCTACGCTCGATAATGTTTACATTAAAGCCACTACGGAAATAAAGCAGAATTTCGACCTTTCCATATACGATGCTGCAGGCCGCCAGATACTATGGCGCAGGCTTGGCGCGTTTGATAAAGGTGAGCATAATATCCACATACCCCTATCGCACCTGGCGGCAGGCGTGTATATCATTACACTGCGAAACCACCGCGGTGTACTGCTACGCGAAAAACTGGTGAAATTATAACAAACCAAACCGTTATGAAATATATCTGTACCATCCTGTTATCGCTGTTGTCAGGCATTTCCTTTGCCCAGCACGGGGTAACGGAGCTGGCGGCAGATATATGCCCCGGCCCCATGTGCAGCGGCTACCCCTATGCATTCACTACCTACAAGGGCGATTTGCTTTTTAGTGCCAGTACCGATTCAGGCACGGCATTTTATAAGTATAATACCGTCCAGGGGCTGCAGGGGCCTTTTGTGTATAGCAGCTTCCCTTATCATGTTTACAGCAGTATCGCCCTGAATGATACCGTCTATTTCTTAGGTATGACGTATGGGCCCAACTCGGTTATGGGCCTGATGAAGTGGGACGGGCAATCGGCACCGCAACTGGTGCAGCCGCTATCGCTGTGGGCTGTGTTTGGTTACGTGCGGCAAATAACCACGCTGAATAACAAACTCTATTTTGTAGGTGGCATAGATAGCAGCCGCTATACCGTATCGGAATACGACCCTGCCACCGGCGCGCTGAAGGCCATTGCCAAATCTATTTCTCCCATCAACGCCCTGGCTATTTTCAAAAACAAGATATTGTATGCACATTATACAGACTCGAATAACTATTGCCTTTTCAGCTATAATCCTCAAACGGGCCGTACAGAACGCCTGCTGAAAGACCGTACCTATATATCCAGTTATATGGAAGATAGCTTCCTGGAAGTAGATGGTGTATTATATTTCATGGCAGCAACAGTTACCCCCACATATGAATTGTGCCGGTATGATGGCAATAGCGCGCCCGTTGTTGTCAGCAGTATGAACAATGCTGCATCCGTGTTTTATGCCCATAGTCTGGCATATGCTGCGGGTGGCATATACCACCAGGTGTATGACCCGAATGTTGGACATCAGTTGTGGCGCTACAATATTGCCACAGGCACCAATACCGTGGTACGTACCATAGAAAATAACAAGAGACTGTTTGCATACAATCTTTTCGCCTACCGCGATAAAATATTCATGAACATATACGCTAATGATACCAACGAGCAAAACCGTATATATATATATAACCCGCAAACAGATAGCTCCTCGCTAATGCCATTGCCCGCCGGCACATCTCCCTACTTCATCTATCAATATCGTTACCTGTATGATGATGCCGCATACATGTGCGCCGAAACCGCCGACTACGGGCTGGAATTATTTCGCTATACCGAGGCACCCGAGGTGCAGGCGAAAGCCACCCTGTACCCCAACCCCACCACTGGCAATGCATTTATTAAAATACATTCAGACACGCTGCAGGCATTGGCCATATCTATACACGATGCAGTGGGCCACGAACTGCTGTACCAAAACATAGGCGACTTTCACAAAGGCGAGCATAATATAGAAGTCCCGACAGCACACCTCGCAGCAGGCGTATACATCATTACCCTGCGCAATTACCGCAAAGTATTAATGCGCGAAAAACTGGTGAAATTGTGATTTGTTATCCGCTTGTTAACGGAATACAAATGATGCGTTAACACCCCCTCTATTGTTTGTATAGTGCAGCAGCACGTTGCATCTTTGCACTATCAAACTAAAAGACAAACAAACATGAACGCAAAACAAATCATCGCAACCACCCTGTTACTATTAGGCGCTACCGCTACTTATGCACAAAATGCAAGCAGCAGCGCTACGCAAACAGCCAAACTTTCACTTACCGATGCCATTGAAATCACTTTTGTAAGCACCGGCACTCGTACGGGCAATGATGTTAACCTTACTTTCTCTACCGTTAACGATTATGCAAATGGTGTAGAAAGCGGGGCACAGCAATTACGCGTACGCTCTAACAGGAAATGTGATATTTCAATGGAAGCTTCTTCCGACTATTTTACTTATACCGGTAGCACCACACCCACACCACGCATGGAAGTAAAAGATGTATTGGACCTGATGATTTCAGAAAACAATACCGGTGGTCAAATCAATGGTGGTTATCATCAATACAAGCACGTAGATGGCAATCGCGATACCCGCATCCTCAACGATTGCGACCGTGGCGATAAAACTTTCAGCGTTAAGTATAAAGCCGCTCCGGGTTTTGAATTCCCTGCAGGTACTTATACCGTAAACATGTTGTACACTGCTACGCACGACTAATAATTCTTAGGAATTAAGATGCTATAAAACAGTTTATTATTGTATATTTGCAATAGTAAACTGTTTTATCTTTTTAAGAATTATCACCATGCCCTACACCACCGTTTACCATCGCCTGATGGATGCAAAGGCCCGTTTTGTACTCAGCTATGGCGGCACCGCCAGCGGCAAAAGCTACAGCGCCGCACAGAAAGAAGTAGCCATCGCCAACGAACGCACCGTTAAAACCCTTGTGATACGCAAAGTAGGCAATACCCTGCGCGATAGCGTGATACCCGGCTTCCGTGCGCGCATACAGGAAATGGACCTGCAGGATAAATTCAAAGAGAACAAGAGCGACCGCACCATGACGCACGAAAATGGGTCACAGATCGTATTTCGCGGACTGGACGACCCCGATAAGCTGAAAAGCTTTGAAGGACTGGAGCGCATACTGGTAGAAGAAGCCGCCGAACTGGAGTTTGAAGACTTCCTGGAGCTGAACCGCCGCGCACGTGGCCGCGAAAACATACAGATAACCCTTTGCTTCAACCCCATGCACGAGGAGCACTGGCTGAAAAAACACTTCTTCGACCAGCCAATGCTGGAATGTGCCTATATCAAAAGTACTTATCACGATAACCCCTTCCTTACCCAGGCCGACCGCGACCAGATAGAACAGCTGAAGCTCTATAACATGAACCAGTACCGCATCTATGCATTGGGTGAATGGGGATTGCGGGAAAACAACGCGCCCTGGCTCTTTGCTTTCAATCGCGATAAGCACCTGAAACCTTCTCTGCCTTTCCTGCGCGATTACCCCATATATCTGTCGTTCGATTTCAACCGCGACCCGCTCACCTGCCTTGTGGCACAAATGAGCCCGCACAAAGGCAAGCGCGATAGCTTCATACACTTCATCAAGGAATTTGCTGTAAAAGGGCAGTTATCAGAATTATGCGCGCAGATAAAGGCAACATACGGCAGCAGCATATTGCATGTAACGGGCGATGCTTCTGGCAGCCATGGCAATGTGGGCTTCGATGGCCGCAATAGCAGCTATTATCACATGATACGCGCCTTCCTCAACCTGAGCGAAAAACAAATGCAGCTCAATACCCGCAACCTGCATCATAACGATAGTCGTGCACTGATAAATACTTTGCTGCATCAATACCCTAACATCTACATATCGCAGGAAGGCTGCCCGCTGCTGATAAACGATTGCACCATTGCTACGGTAGATGAAGACAGCAGCACGCCCGGGTTGCTAAAAAAAGACCGTGGCATATACAAGATGGATATTTTCGATTGCTTCCGCTATTTCTTCCAGGCATGGTTTAAAGACTATGCAGACAAAGTAAGCATCGGCAAAGCCGCATAACCCATGCTGTATTAATAGCAGGAATATGGATTAGTATGGCAGCTTGTGCTTACTCCTGTCGAAGGCCCCATAGCACTCCACATGCAGCACATCGCCTATCGGCAGTATCATAAAGGTGTGCGTGTTTCGCAGCGACTGGTGTTCGGCTTCATATTCTATCACATTCACCCCGCTGAATACCTTTACCCAGCCTATGTGCTTGTCTTTATCGCCGCCCAGGTATAGTTTGAATTTGTTTGGTTTAGGAACGATCTCTTCCATTATCATTTCTTCCTGCATCACTGTAGTCAAGTTTATTCGTTTGAGAAAAAGGGATATAAACAAATATACAGCACGGATATATTGCACTATCAGCGGACCATCATATTATTTGTAACCATGCATAAAGTACGAAGAAATAGGCTATTTATTCATGTGTTTTTATCGGCAGCATATAGAAATGATTATGAACACGCAAGCCATTAAAAATAAAACACAGGCATACCCAATTGATAACAAGCTGCCAACACCGGTAAAAAAACACACCATCGCCCCGTCTCCCGGACAAACAAACAAACGGGGAGCGGGGCGATGATGTTTAACGCATATGCTTAAGCGCCATATGGCTGCGTATAAACGATTCAGAACGATTTTTTCATTGTTGTTTGGTTGATGATACAAAGATGCTATCGACATAGCCCTGAAACCAAATTAACCGCGTTGTTTAACATCTGATTAGCAAAGCAATACAGGTTCGTCTCACCTGTCGCGCAATACGAAAAGGTGCGGGCGCTGCAATATCAGTGTATCATAATCATCATACAGCTTTTCTATAAAACCATCGATATCTGCCGGGTGCAGCTCAAATGCCAGCCAGCACCACGGGTCGCGGCAAAAGCGGTTCTCAAAGTCGGTACGCTTCACGGGACTAAAAAAAGCAGGGTCTGTGCTGTAATTGAATTCGGTAGTATTATCTGGCGGAAAACCGATGATATCCAGTGCTATATCATCTAGGTTCAGGTTGTTCAGTATGCCTATCTCTATCCCCATATCGCCCAGCAGCGATAGTTGAGACATGAGGGATACATGCTTTTGCAGCAGCCGGCGCACAATGTGATAGTTAGGGCGTTTCATGGTAAATAGTGCTTTTTATTAAAAACAAATATACGCTAATTAATTATTATTTAGCATTAAATAGTCGTGTATATTATCAACACTGTTTTGCACATTCACCCCAATATTTCATGCATTCGCTTCTATTATTTGCATAGCGCTGCAGTGGGCCATTACATTTGTATCGTAAGGTTTTTTAATAGGTTTTCATTGGTGTAGGGTATCCCGGGTTCATCCCAGGATTTTTCTTTTATCGGGCAGTTACAAACCCGTTCCATTTACCCCAATAATACCCGCGTTCACCTCTATTATTTGGAACAGCAGATGGCCGCATACTACCTTTGGTACAGGTTACGATGAGGAAGAAGAAATGAGGAAAGCGGATATTGTAACCTCTTTAAATTCGAGTGTGTTTTCTATAGTTCATATGTAATGAAACCCCGGTATCTACCGGGGTTTATTTTTTGCCCGCTTCCAGGTCGGCTATAGCTTTTTCTATCCTGCGTTTGCGTGTTTCTTCCGTCTTTGCTTCTCCTATGGGCAATACATAGCGTTGCTGTGCGCTGTAAGAAAGCCTTTCGAAAAATGTACGTGCCACACTGTTCTTATGCAATGCCTTCTTAAAGTCATCCGGCAGCGCTACTTCACGCGGTTCCGTATCCAGCTCCAGTGTTACATCCAGCTTTTCCCCACCTTTTATACCGGTATGCTTGCGCACCTCGGCACTTACAGATATCAGGAACCTTCCACCCATCGATGCTATGGAATTTCGGTAGGTATAATCATTTACGGTTACCTTCACTTTGGGGCGTTTGCCTGCCCCCAGTTTTTCTACAATGGCTTCGGGCACTTCTATACCTACGTTATTGCCCGTTTGGTGCATATTTGCTTTGAATGTGATAGCAGACATAATTCATTTATTAATTAATGAGCCAGCACAGCAGCAGCCAGCCTGGCCCTGCTAATGCGGTGATAATATACATAAGACAAAATACCCAGGCCGATAGGCAATGCCATGAAGGCAAAATCGCCTATACCGCCACCGCCCACAGCTATCAGGGAATAGGTAGCGCCCAGCAGGTCGAACATCAGGCCGGCATATGCCCATTCCTTAATACGGGGATAACCCGGCACCAATATGGCTATCACACCCAGCAGCTTGGCCACGCCTATAAATGGAATGAAATAAATGGGGTAACCCAGTCCACCATGCATGCCTTCTACAGCCATAGGCATCACTATAATATCCGGTATCGCCGAACCAAGCATCATAA
>JANLJF010000103.1 GCA_029255605.1 Azovibrio restrictus | reverse complement strand
ATGAAGTATTGCATTCACTTGCGCATTGTAGCATGTCTATTTTTTTATAAAAAATAAAAGCCGCTGATTAAGCGGCTTTTATTATGTGGGTAGGTGCGTTTTATGCATTAAAACCACCATCTACCGTTAGTATTGATCCGGTTATGAATTTACTTTCATCGCCCGCCAGGAAGCCGACCATAGCGGCTATGTCTTCACCCGTGCCATATGTGCCCAGCGGCATACGAGCACGCATACCATCGGCCCATGGGCTGTCGGCGGGGTTCATATCGGTATCTATGGGGCCGGGCTGCACCAGGTTTACGGTTATCTTACGGTTGCCCAGGTCGTGCGCCATGCCGCGTGTCAAACCCTGCAGCGCAGTTTTGCTGGTGGTGTACAAAGTAAGGTTGGGCCCTGCGGCGATATCGCCCAGGTTGCTGCCAATGGTAATGATCCGGCCACCGCCTTTCATGTGCTTCAGCACTTCCTGCGATGCTATAAATACCGCGCGTACATTCACAGCCATGATATCTTCATAGTCTTGCAAGGTATACTCCTCAAAAGGTTTCATCTGCGCGATGCCTGCATTGTTTACCAGTATGTCTACACCACCATATTGCTGCACGGTTGTGTTGATGGCATCCACTATTTCACTATGGCTGGCATTATCGGCCTTCACGGCTATGGCCTTGCCACCCGCATCCCGCACCTCTGCCGCTACTGCCGCTGCCTTATCGGCCGAGCTGGTGTAGGTGAATACCACATTGGCACCCTGTGCCGCTAATTCTTTGACGATAGCCCTGCCCATACCGCGACTGCCGCCCGTAACTACTGCTGTTTTGTTCTGTAACCTGTTCATGTGTCTTTGAATTTTTATCAAAAGTATTGGCTTGTATGCTACATTTGCAGGTAAGCATTCAATTGTTAGGTACTAACAAAAAAGTAAGTATGAGAAAGCAGAATTCGACCAACCTGCAAAACGAGATCAGCATTAACAGCAGTTGCGGGATGGCTTATACCCTCACCATATTGGGCGGCAGGTGGAAGCCCGCTATACTATGCCGCCTGCGCTTTGGCACCAAACGCTATGGCGAACTGAAGAAGGATATTGAAGGCATAAGCGAACGCATGCTGGTAGCACAACTGCGCGAGCTGGAACTGGATGGTATTGTAGAGCGCATTGTATATGCAGAAGTGCCGCCGCGCGTAGAATACCGCCTTACCAAGCTGGGCAAATCGATAGAGCCGGTGCTGGATGCGATGAGCAACTGGGGCAATATGCACCGCGTGGAGAAACCTGCCGTGAACAGGCGCAAGCGGGAAGTGCTGGGGAGTTAGAAAGAGAAGACAAATAAAAGTTAAGCCACTGAGTGTTCAGTGGCTTTTATAATCTAATTATACAGCACGCTTGCCTACCTCACATAATGCAACGCCATACTGCCCGATTTGAAATGCCTGGTTTCTACCAGGTTCAGTTTCAGCATATCTGCTAGCGCAATGCCTTCCAGCAAACGCCTGCCTTCACCCGCTAATAATGGTTGCACCACAAAGCGGTATTCATCTATAAGGTCCAGCTCCATTAGTTGCGATGGTATATCTACGCCGCCCAGCATGATGTCGCCGCCTTCTTCCTGTTTCAGTTGCAGTACCGCTTCTTTCAGGTCTGTACGTATGATGGTTGTCTTTGGGTTATCCACCGCATCCAATGTGCGGGAGAAGACAACTATCTTTTCCACCGCATCAAATGCCTTTGCAAAATCGTTCATAGACTTTGTAGTGCCCGATTGGTTTCTTGCCATATCGGGCCAGAAGGGTACCATCAGTTCGTAGGTTTTGCGGCCATACATCAATGCCCCCGCCTGGCGCATGTGGTTGGTCCAGTAGTCGTGTGCCTCTTCATCGGCTATGCCTTTTGTATGGTCCACACAGCCATCCAGTGTTATGTTGATGCCGAATATTAGTTTTCGCATGTGTGTAGTTTTTAAGAATGCTTATCAAAGCTAAGCCATCGGGCATTAAACAGCAGGGTGTAAACTGACTATTTAGGGTGGTAGTTCCGTCGCATTGCCTTGACTTCTTTGTTTGTGTGCAGCGTGAATGATGTGCAGCGGGCTACGTTTGTAAAGCGGTAGATTTAAGCAGCGCTATGGCTCTAATGTTGCCAACGGATTTTGGTTCACACCAAATCCGATGCTGTCGTTACAACAGTGCATATATTTATACTCTTTACCGGGTCTGTCTTTAATGGAAAAGGCGATAATGATTTTTGTGTCTAATTGATGATTAAGAATTGTCGTATCAAAATGAGTGTGATAGATGCCATAGAGGCAAATTGAAGTGTCTGTAGCCCTTCTGCCAATTTTTAGAAGTGTTTTCTTCAGCCCCTGATAAGCAAGCATATTTTTCTTGATAGTCAAGTCATCAAATACGTTTCCATTTTGTGTAGAACCCTCAATATTTCCTGCAATCATCTTGATATTAGCCTCAGTGCAGTCTTCTTCACTAGTATCAAATACTCTTGAAAAAAGATTGAAATTGTAGATGAGAAAAATTACATAGCAGCTTGATAGGATCAGTTGTAAATTTCTAAATGGTTTAGTAAAACTGGTATTTTTTTCATATTGTTTATTACGCAAAAAATACCCCATTGCCCAAGCTATTATTGCTATTAATAGCAACGGAATGCATAATAAAGACGAAATGATCAAGCTTTCTGCCAGGTAGTCGCTATTCGTTTGCCAATTGAGCATCAAAATCAATACCAAAGCAAAAGCAACAAATATGGAAAGATATTTTACCATAGATAACTATAATTAATTTCTGAAAAGCATCAACCGAAATGAACCATGATAAAATTAAATAAGTACATATACATCAGCATCAGAAATGCCGCTCTTCGTGAACGATCTCGTACTTTATGCCATCGGGGTCTTTGAAGAAGAGCGCATAATAGTTGGCACCATGCTGTGGATAGAATTTGGGCGGGTCTACGATATGCGCACCTGTTTCTTTTATCTGTTCATACAGCGCATCTACCTCTGCCTGCGATGTGGCTTTGAATGCCAGGTGGTGCAGGGAGCCCGGCTTTCTTCTATGCACGGTATCATCCTTAAAAGCTTCCCGTGGCGAATTGATGGCGAAGATGAGTAGTGGATGGCTGTATTCTATTACATCAAAATCGTGAGCGGCTACGCGGCCTTTACCCTTGCGGGCCAGGTCGAAACCCAGTATGGGCATCAGCTTGTCATAAAAAGGTTCTGCAATCTCCAGGTCTTTTACAGTAACCTGTATATGGTCGATGATCGGTTGCATGTCTATGGTTTTTTTAATGATGCAGCGGTAGCAGCGTGCTGAAAATTACAACATTTAAATAAGCTATTGGCCACCCGTTGCTGCATCGCTAACTTAAAACTTCGTTCTATCTTTATAATTTAAAAAAATAAATGAAATGGCATTTGATAAAGCAGTGACCGACTACATAGCGCAGGCACAGCCGGCACAGGTAGAGATGCTGGAAACCCTGCGCCAACTGATGCACGATGCCGTACCCGGCACTACCGAAGCCATCAAGTGGGGCTTCCCCGTGTTTTCAAAAACGAAGAACTATGCCTACTTCAAACCATCGAAGCAATATATACGCTTAGGTTTTTACAATACCGACAGGATAGAAGACAGGGATAACGTGCTGGAAGGTACGGGTAAAGACCTGCGCCATATAAAAATCAGGAAGCCGGAAGATATTAACGTGCCGCTACTGAGAAAATGGCTGAAAGCAGTAGCAGAATAGTACAGTTTTTTCGTAACAAAAAAACCTTACAAACGAAAATAATGAGAACAGACAACACAAGGGTATTCAAAATGTCTTTTGCAGGTGTGTACCCCCTGTATGTACAAAAGGTGGAAAAGAAAGGACGTACCAAAGCAGAGCTGGACGAAGTGCTGTGCTGGCTGACGGGCTACGATGCCAAAGCATTGCAGGCGCAGATAGACAAGAAGAACAGCCTGGAAACCTTTTTTGCCGAAGCACAACTGCACCCCAATGCAGATAAGATAACCGGCGTGATATGCGGCTACCGCGTAGAGGATATAGAAGACAAGCTGATGCAGAAAATACGCTATATGGATAAGCTGGTAGATGAACTGGCAAAAGGCAAGGCTATGGAAAAGATACTGCGGAAGTAAATAGAAAAGCTAATTTTACCATACCAAATTCACAACGCTATATGAGCATACAGCCTTCGCATACCAATCCGCTGAAAAATTATTTATCGCCGCACTATATTCATAAAAGCAACTGGCTACGCGCTGCTGTGCTGGGCGCTAATGACGGGTTGCTATCTACCGCCAGTATAGTAGTGGGTGTGGCGGCTGCCAGCGATGCACGCGAGCCCATTATCCTGGCCGCACTGGCCGGTATGGTGGCGGGTGCCTTATCGATGGCGGCGGGTGAGTATGTGTCCGTAAGCTCTCAGACCGATATAGAGCGGGCAGATATAGCACGTGAAGCCGAAGAGTTGAAAGAAGACCCGGAAACAGAACTGCAATTCCTGGCCACTATATATGAGCAGCGGGGGCTGAAAAAAGAAACGGCGCTGCAAGTAGCCAAAGAACTGACCGCGCACGATGCATTGGGCACGCACGTAAGGGACGAGCTGGGTATTAATGAAATAAGCCAGGCAAAACCCCTGCAAGCAGCATTGGCATCGGGTGCCTCGTTTACCGTCGGGGCTATATTGCCATTAGGCATCACCATACTGGCGCCGCTGAAACACATGATCTATTACCAGTACGGTTTCACCATTGTATTCCTGATGCTGCTGGGGGCGGTTGCCGCTAAAACAGGTGGGTCGCGTATGGGTAAAGGGATACTGCGTCTTACCTTATGGGGAACGGTAGCCATGGTACTATCGGCGGCTGTAGGTAGCCTGTTTGGTGTGGCGGTATAATGCCAGTTCACTGATTTTTAGATGTAGGTTTACATAAGGTCGCAAAAGGACTTTATATTGACGCATATGCCCCTGTAGTATGGATGTTTGCCGTTTTACCTTTGTGGCATCACTACAACAAAACACTATGGGCAATATCAATAACACTATAGCACAACTGGAATTTGCACAGATAGGCTGGGTAGTGCCTGACATACATGCTACGGTACAATTCTTGACCCATGCATTGGGCATAGCCTTTCCCGAACCACAACAGGTGCGTGCGCAAGACCTGGATATGAGCTACCGCGGAGCGGTGGTAGCTGCTGAATGGCTCACCACGCAAACCTACAATGGCGGCACCTTTATAGAACTGGTACAGCCGCTATCGGGGCAAAGCATGTTTCACGATTATCTTGAAAAATACCCGCAGGGTGGTACGCAACACCTGGCGTACCGTTTGCCTGTAGCCGGCTTTGAACGCATTGTGAATGAGCTAAGCGAACAGGGCTACGACATCATCAGCACGGTAGACCACCCCATAGCACGCATGGCCTTTTTCGATACCTATGCTACACTGGGCGTAGCAACAGAGATAATGGGCATAACCCCCGAAGGATGGAAAGCCATAGAGCAGATGCAGCGGGGATGATGTAAACAACACACAGATTTAATAATGCCATAACAGGCGAAGCAGCCGCTTCCGATACTTTTGTATGCGAAATATTTTTCCGTTCACACAATACATGGTATCATGAAAAGAGGATTGCTAATGGCGGGCTTGTTCGTATCGGCTACTGCCTTCGGCCAGCATAAAATAGATGTGCAGGCACACCGCGGTGGTATGTCTTTAATGCCGGAGAATACCATACCAGCCATGCTGAATGCCGTGAAGCTGGGTGCGCAAACACTGGAGCTGGATGTGGTGATATCGGCAGATGGCAAGGTGGTGGTATCGCACGATGCGTATATGTCGGCCAACTTTATGACTAAGCCCGATGGCTCTGAAATAACGAAAGACGAAGAGAAAAGCCTGGCGTTGTACCAGATGACGTATGACAGCATCAGCCGCTACAGGTCGGGCATAAAGCCACACCCTATGTATCCGCAGCAACTGAGAATAGCAACACAGAAGCCATTGCTGAGCGACCTGGTAGATAGTGTAGAGGCGTATGTAAAAGCCCATAAGCTGAAGCCTGTATATTATAATATAGAAACCAAATGTTCGCCCATGGGCGATGGGAAATATAACCCTGTGCCCGAAGTGTTTGTAAAGACAATGATGGATGTGATAGATAAGAAAGGCATCCGCAAGCGGGTCATTATACAATCGTTTGATGTGCGGACACTGCAGGTGCTGAAAAAGACGGAACCGGATGTGAAGCTATCGCTGCTGGCCAGTGGTAAGATGCAGGTATCGGCAGAAGAGCTGAAAAAACATGGATTGACGGAAAAAGAAGTGGCCGATTTCTTCAAACAGATAAACGAAGGCAAGGTAGGGCTGGAAGAAGACCTGGCGCGGCTGGGTTTTGTGCCCGATGTATATAGCCCGCATTACGCCGGTGTTACGGCCGATATGGTGCAGAAAGTGCACGATAAGAAAATGCAGATAGTGCCGTGGACGGTGAATAAAGAAGCAGACATGGTGGCACTGGGCAAGCTGGGTGTGGACGGTATCATTACCGACTGCCCCGATGTGCTGATAAAACTGGTAGGTACTTACCAGGGTCAATAAGCAAGCCGTTTATTGTAATGATAAAATCCCCGCTACAGGCGGGGATTGTTTGTTATAGCTATTTATGATAGCTAATTGTGTTTTGTTAAAAGAAATTATTTATCTTTGTAACTAAGATATTTATTCTGTAAGATAAAATGACAAAGGAAGAAAGCGTAATACAACTGCGGAAACTGAGCCAGCAGTATGCCTATGCATCGCTGCAAATGCATGAGGCCATAGCACGCGAGGCGGGCTTTTCGGCTACCGACCATAAATACCTGGGCTTCTTCCTGCAGCGCGGTGCGCTGACGGCGGGCGAACTGGCAGCGCTAAGCGGGCTAACCACCGGGGCGGTAACGGGGCTGATAGACCGCTTTGAGCAAAAGAAACTGGTGAAGCGCCAGCCCGATAAAGATGACAGGCGCAAGGTGATAATAGTGCCCGATGTGAAGAAGATAACGGCACTGATACAACCTTTCTACGAGGCTTTTCAGCAGGCTACGGATGAACTGATAGCGGGCTTTACCACCAAAGAGATAAAGGTGCTGGAAGCCTATTTTACCAAAGCCATTGCCTTAATGAACGAAACAAAAGAACAGATATGAGCATGAACACAAATGAAAACCAACAAACGGAAGTAACGTACTATCATGGTACCAAGGCGCACCTGGCTATTGGCGAGCTGTTGCAGCCGGGCTTTATGTCGAACTACGGGACGGGGAAGTATGCGAAGTACGTGTACTTTGCCGCTGCTACGGAAGCCGCCATATGGGGTGCTGAACTGGCACAGGGCGATGGCCCGGGGCGTATATACATAGTAGAGCCTATGGGCTATTTTGAAGATGACCCCAACCTGACGGATAAAAAGTTTCCCGGAAACCCTACGAAATCGTATCGCACAAAGGAAGGGCTGAAAGTAGTAGGCGAGCTGAAAGAGTGGCAGGGCCACACTGCCGAGCAACTGGCACAGATGCGTGCCGGCATCGAAAAGCTGCGACAGCAAGGGTTGGAGGCGATAGAGGATTAGGGTGATTGGGTGATAAGGTGATGGGATTAATAAGTTAATAAGGTGTTTTTATACATAACAAATCCCCGCACTTGGCGGGGATTGTTGTTATGATAGAATTGTTGTTTTTTAATCGCTGAAGTCGCCGGTTTGGATATCGCCGTTGCGGGTGTAATTGGCAAATACCACGCCTGCGGGGGTTACTACGCTGTGGGTGAGCCTGAAGGCCGTGGGCAGGGTGTGCTCATCAAACAGGCGCTTGCCCTTGCCCAGGGTGATGGGGAAGGTTTTGAGCCATAGCTCGTCCACCAGGTCGTTATTAAAGAGCAGCTTTACCAGCTGGGTGCTGCCATGCACCTGCAGGTCGCGGCCATCGGTTTGCTTCAGGGCTTTGATGTCTTTCACCGTCTTCAGGAAGCTGGAGTTTTGCCAGTCGGAACTGGTAAGCGTATTGGAGAGGACGTATTTATTTACATCATTGATGCCGGGCCATTCATCGGCATGGCGGGGCCAGTAGCCGGCAAATATCTCGAAGGTTTTGCGGCCCAGCAGCAGGTCGGCAGGGTACATCTGTTTGGCCATTTCCTGCCCGGCTGTTTCATCGAAGAAGGGGGCTACCCAGCCACCGTATTTGAAGCCACCCGAAGTATCTTCCTGCGGGCCGCCCGGTGCCTGCATCACGCCATCCAGCGATACCATTGATAATACGATCAGTTTTCTCATAGTTGTATGTATTTGGATTGTTGTTTACACTACAAAGCTCGGCAACAAAATGATACCGGACGGTGGGTGTATGCGGCAATTGTGGGGTGTGGGTGCGTATGGGGGGGATTAATGATAAAATATCGCATCTAGAATAGCAGCCTTTGCAAAAGCTATTCTTCCTTCAAGAGGTGTTGATGGTTGTGCAGTGTTGTACCAATTACTTTCTCGTATTTTTAGTACTACCTTGTCCCAATAGGTATCAAGGTTTACAGTTGTAGGTGCAATATTAAATTTTGATGCAAATTTCTTACGGTTTTGGCTGGTATAACAATAAAATGTATCTGGTCTTTTAAGTGCCAACAGTCTTGAAGCAGATGTAATACTTGTTTTCCCATAGACGCTGTTAAACATTTTTTTGAATTCATCATATTGCTTCTTTGTTACCTCTCCAGTTATTGGTATTGCATCAATAGAGCGGCATACTCTTGAGTTTGGATTGGCCAAGTAGGTACTGAAATTATATTGACGAGAAGTTGTACCTAAATGTCCCCAATACTTATATATACCTGTTAGTCCAGAGCCGCTTATTCCTGCTATCAACAACTTATCCTTTAAATCCCACTTGCCAAGTATATTCTCATTATCGTATTGTTTTGCTGAATGTTCTAAAAGTTTTAATCTTCCTTCTACACTTTCTTCACGTTCCATTAATACATTAATGTATTGATTCCAATCTAGCTTTTGAAAATTAGTCAGACCCATAGAGGCTTCAATATCTGTATCTTTCTCATTTGCTAATTTATTTCGATGCCATTGGTTGCTGCGCCACTTTTCTAAGTAGTCAAGGTAGCCTTCATAGGATACGCTACTGGCTTCTTTCCAACACTGCGTAATAAACTTTATCGCATCTTCAAATAAAGCCTGATTGCTTCCCTCATCCATAGAACTAACCTCCATCAATACTTCCGAGTTTTTATTGAAAGCACCTTTTGTGAAGTTCGCGCTGCCGATCAAAAAGCTCCATTCAGATGGGCTATTATAAAAGACATACATTTTAGGATGGAATACTCCGTCGGTTTCCAGTACAAATCTTACTGACTTAAATTGCCGTGTAAGGCGTATAAATTCAGGATGAGTTTGATAAAAGTGTGTTCCTATTACAATATAGTCAGCGCGTTTCAGTTGAGCTATTACCTGTTTTGATGCTTCAAAGTCAACACCAGCCCATGCAGATACGAAAGAGAACTTTGAGTACTTCGTCAAAAGTCGTTTAAAGGCCGAATTTATGGTGCTAGAGGTGGTATGAAGGTGCATTTGAATGTATGTTTATTCCTTTGTAGAAGATAACTCAAGCTTAGATTTTAGTTCCTCTATTATGGTATCTTGAATGTATGTTTTTATTGAATCAACAGCCGTCTTGATCAACTCGATATTAGAAACTTTGGTTTCGATAAACAGCCATTGCACGTCTTTGTTGTTGGGAATTTTATTATCCCATCCTTCGTCTATGTAATTAGTCAGACAATAGAAAAAGGCAATTGATTTTTTTGAGATGAAGAAAGCTATACATGACTTATATGAAATCAGATTTGGGTAGCGTCCAATAATGTCTATTTTGATAGTTTTATATGGACTTTTAATTTTAAGATCAAACCCGGCCAGTATTTCATACACCTCCCCAATTTCAGTATCGAAGTCTTCTTCATAAATTGGTTTGGCAAAGTAGTCGCTTTTATTTGAATTAAGCCAAGTTCCAATCGCTCTAATATTTGGAATGGAATTATAATCCTGCAGAAGGCTAATATCCAAACTGTATAAATCTTTCAAATCATTAGAAAATGTGAATGATTCGAATTCTTTCCCTGCAAAATCAATAGCTTTTAATGCGCCTTCTTTATCAATGTAATCCTTAGCAGCTGTTTGTACTAATTCCAAAATTGACGACAGCGTTTCTTTTGAAGTATTTTCTGGAAGTATTGTTGCATTGAAATTGTCCAAATATGCTCTTAATTCTTGTGTGTACGTGCAGAATTTTTCTGTATAATTTGCTTGTATAACAAAGAATGGTGTTTGTTCTTGATTTTCTAAAAAATCATCTGCTATTACGTCAATAATATCTTTATATCGAATCTCGTCTGTTTTATGTTCTTTTAAAGCTTTGATAAAACTAAATGTAAAAAAAACTTAAATGTTCATTTTGAAATGAATATTGTGTATTGAGTGATGAGTTTAAAAAGTAGCAGTGTTTGAATACATTCTTACTATCATGAAAATATTTATTGATTACGTTTCCATCTTTTATGTAGGTTGTTCCAGATTGACAGGCATCAATTATTTTAACAACAAGTTCTGGTGACAGGGTTTTAATTAAATCATCGACCTCTGTATTTTGTAATGATGTTTGATTTCTTTTCTTTATATCGAAATCAGAAAGTATGTAGTAAAATTCGTTATCAAAAAATTCTCCATGGCCGGAATAATAAAAGAATAACTCGTCTATAGGATTTCCGCTGTTTCTAATAATGAAGTTACTAAGAAGCTCTTTTGTTTTTGCACTCCCTTCACCTTTATTGATGTACAATATATCATTATACTTGTTTGTTTTTCGTAGTACTTGTTCAACTGCTTCTGCATCATTTTTGCAACCTGGTAAATTATTAATGGCAGGAGATGAATAATTACTAACGCCAATTATTACAGCGATTTTCATAAGATATTTGATGGTTTAGTTAACAAATATAGAAATCTAATAATTACAAATATTATATAAAACAACAATCCCCGCTACTACGCGGGGATTAGCATTATACATTAATCTCAAACCTCTTCGGTGGGGGCATGTCCCAGTCTATTTTGCGTTTTACGAGCCATAGTTCTTTTATCTCGCTCATGGGCAGTACAAACTGCGGGTAGAATTCTTCATTATCGCTGATGCATACAAAGCTGTGGTCTTCTTTGCGGAAGAGGCGCTTTACCATGATGCGGTCTTCGGTTACCACTACATAGATGTAAAACTGCGCGGTGGTGTTCCAGAAGTCTTGCTCCACTTTTTCGCATACTATCAGGAAGCCTTCTTTCAGGGTGGGTTCCATACTATCGCCGCTTACCTCGAAGGCGCGGTAGCGTTCGCCACGGTAGGGCAGGTTGGGCAGGTGCATCTGCTGCAGCTCTGCGGCATAGGTGGGGTCCAGGTAGTGCTTGCTGTAGCCTGCCTGTGCCATGATGGGCACTACGGCAATGCCTTCGGGTATGCTACCGTCTCCAAAGGCTTTCATGCGCCGCAGGTCGTCACCGGTTAGGCGTGCTGCGGGGGCGTGGTTATCGGGGTTGTATGCCCCGCCAAACAGGCGTGTGCTGGCTATACCCAGTGCCTGGGCGGCTTTGGTTTTAAAGTCATCGTCCAGCTCATCTTTCTTAAAGTTGTAATAAAGGGTAGAGCGGGGCACGCCCATGGCATCGGCCAGGCCGTGTACACCCAGTTTGCTCATGCGGGCTGCATTCTGCAGTGCTTCGCCTTCGTGTATTTGTGTCATAGTACGTGGGTTTTTACAATTTGACAATTAGGTAATTCGACAATTTGACAATTAGCCGATTCGGCAATGCTTATAATACTATGCGTGTAAAGTGCATCACATCTATCATTGGCACATTGCCGGATTGTCTCATTTACTAATTCAAAAAAAATCTTCAAAAAACTTTTGGACATTTGTACAGTAATTGTACATTTGTACTGTTGCTGCATCAATGTAGCGTCATTGTTGCACAAATGTATAGAATAATTCAACACGAAGAGCCATGATAACAGAAAAATTTTCGACGAGGGAGCAAAGGAAACTACGCAGGAGGCTGGCCATGTATGGCACCATAGCGCATTGCGCACGGCAAACGGGTATTCACCGCAGCACCATAACACGTGTGCTGAATACGGGTATCGCCACGGCACCGGTGGTGCAAAAGCTACGGTTGTATATCAGCGATAAGTCGCGGGTGTTTGTAGAAGCGGCGTAAGGTGGTTGGTTAGTTGATTGGTTGAGTAGTTGATTGGTTGATTGGTTAGGTTTTAGGATTTCGGTATTAGGATTTCGGATTTAAACCGGTTAGGATTTCGGTTTTAGGATTTAAAATTTTTGAAACATGCGATACACTATAAATAATGCGATGGTGAGCGATATGATAGCTACGGCACTGAAGGGTGGCGTGATGTGCGGCGCTTCGTGGCAGTATGGTGTATTGCGCCACAGGCCTGTGTTAAAAGAAAATGCCCATAGTAGAAACTACGGGCCTTTCAAAACAAAAAATAAAAAACACATGGCTAAGGTAGCAAAAAATATACAAATCGAAGTTTTTTCTACTACATATCTAACTGTGTTGGTGGAATGGGCTACGCCGGGTTTGCCTGTACAAAGGCTGCACATCAGCCGCTGTGCGTTTGAACAATGGCTGTACGAAACGTGCCGGCTGGATTGGTGCCTTACCGAGATACATGCTACCGACCCGCACTATAACAATGCAGGTGCCGATAACTGGCCGTATGCACAGTATGGTGTGAGCATGGCAGAGCTGGTGACGTATTTGTTGATGGGTTGATTAGCTGGTTAGTTGATAGGTGTGGAGAGAAGTGAAGCATATAACAAAAGAGAAAAGCCTTGCGAGGCATTTTAGAAACAGTAAACAATAAAAAATAGCAATATGGAACAGACAAGTTTTTACAAGCACGTTAGCAGCTGGATACGCAGCTACCGTACACCCGACATGCTGGAAGGCCTGCGCCGCTTTGTGGATAACAGCACGCAACCGGCCGATGTGAAGGAACAGCTCTATCGTGAGATAGACTATAAAGAACGCATACTGACCCAGAAGCCCAGCTTTACAAACTGGTGCGGCACTACCTGGCTGGCCAATGAGCAGGGCAACCCGAAGGTGTACACATCGCGCTTTACCGCCGTGTGCAAGCTGGCAGAGCTAACACTGAAAGGCTACGAGGTAGAACTGTATCATGCAGAAGGCACCTACCGCATTACACTAACACCGCCGGCCCCTATAGCAGGCATCAGCGCTGCCGCATAGGTAGTGCTAAAAGATGCATCACTATGAAAACCCCGTGTTGGTTGACCGGTTGATAAGTTGATTGGTTAATTGGATGCGGGAACAAAAAAAAACGTTGTAGGATAATGACTACAACACGACAAAAGTCGAACAAACAAAACAAGAAAATATACCCCAATCTCCTAAAGAAGTGCCAGGTAAAAGCGGTGCTTTCTTTAGGGGTAGCGGGGGCTAATCACGTAAATCTTTTCAACATGAGAAACAACATATTAGTAACGGCGCTGGAAACCGATGATGAGAGCTTTGCACGTGCGCTGGGCATCACACAAAAGCGTGAAGCTGAAATAGACGAGATAATGGACCGCTGCCATGGTGAAACCAATACCTATCCCGATGCCATAGCTGCTATATCGGAAGCATTGAACAATGCTAACGAACTGGCTTATGCATCCTTTCACCTGGGTGCCTTTGCCGAAAGCCGCAGGGCGAAAAATGAATTGCTGTATAAGCTGCTGGGAGAGTAAACCCCCTCCGCCCCCTGAAGGGGGAACTGCTATTGGGGATTTGTAATTGGGAATCGGGTTAATAAGGGAAAGCCCTTTAGGGGTTTGGGGTATAAGGGATAAGAGAGTCTATATACAGGCGTGAAGAACGCAGCGAGGTTTGATTAGTGCGTAATTTTTTTTCAGAGGCATTTGCGAACGGGCGTTAAGAAAATCTGTGTAGCGCAGTGGCCGCAGCGAAAAGTGTTGAATAATGATAGTGGGGTTGATAGCGTCATAAGCACAGCCATGCAGTAAGCAGATAGTAAACATTTTTCGGTGCAACGAAGCGCAACAGATTTTAGCCCGGTCGCAACGGCCTTGACCTTTTGCTTCTTTTCTGTCAAGAGAAAAGAAGAAGTAAAAAACACCATCCATGAAACAAGAACAAAATATAAATGAAGAGACCATGCCCCGTTTGGGAGAAAACAATGCTGAGATCATCAACAGCCTTATCATCAATGGAGATATCAGCAGGCTGACGCCTTTGCAAAAAGTAAACTACTACCGCCAGGTGTGCGATAAACTGGGCCTCGACCCGCTATCGCAACCCTTCAGGATACTGAAGCTGAATGGCCGCGAAATAATGTATTGCGACCGTGGTGGCGCACAACAACTGAATAAACTGCACAAGGTGAGCCACGAGATAAGAACACGTGAAACCGTTAGCGGCTGCTATGTGGTAACCGCACAGGCATCTACCCCAGATGGGCGTAAGACGGAAAGCCTGGGTGCCGTGCCTATATATAATATGCGTGGCGAACAGCTATGCAATGCCATGATGAAGGCCGAGACTAAAGCCAAACGCCGTGCTACGCTGGACCTGCTGGGGCTGGGCATACTGGATGAAACCGAGATAGCGCCCCCTGACCCCCTGAAAGGGGAAGTGGATAACGGCATTGATATGCATATGCTGGATGCTACCGGTGTAAGTGGTATTCCCCCCTTGGGGGGCCAGGGGGCTCACCCCGACGGGATCCCTACATCGGTGTTCCTGTCGCTGAAGGGATTGACAAAGGCAGTTGCGCAGTGCAATAATGAAGAAGAACTACTGCAATTATACAACGATAATAAAGAACGCATAGATAACTCGCCGGGATTGAAACAACTCTTTACCCTGCGTAAAAACCAGTTGAGGCGATTGGCAGCGTAGGTGGTTGATTAGTTGACTGGTTGATTAGTATGTCTTTAGGATTTAGATATTAGACATTCGGATTTTACCGATTATAAATTTTGTCGTTTAAGCTGAACTAAGAGATGGCGGGTATCGTCCCCGCTGTCTTCTTTCTTCTTAAAGTGACAGCTGTTTTATAAGTCAGGATATAAGGCGCATCACAAACTAATCATCCAAATGCAACGCTATAAAAGCAAACGAGTAAAAGAACGTAGCGAATAATGAAAGCACAAAAAGGATATCGTACCGGTAGCTGCGGCTGCGCAGGTAATAGGTAAAAGCAATGCTGCTGGCGCAGATAAGACAATGAGGTAGAATGAACAGATAAGCCAGCAGCAGGTTTTTGCCCGATGGCAGGTATTGGAAATAATAATGCTGAATGAATGGCATGGCTATGGCCGATAGGATGGGGTAACCGATGATGATGTACATCAGCGCCTTTTCCCAGGTGGGTAGAGTAGTACGGGCAGGGATATTGGCAAAGCCTGCTGTATAAAGCTGCCTTCCCAGCAGCCATACACCACCGGCCACCAGGGCCATCAGCCCTAAGATACCTGCCGTTAGCAGCAGCCCGGTTACGACATCCATAAGCGAGAATTTTTAGCCATAACGCACCCGTATACGAATTATTATGAAGTTACGACATGATAAGACCATTTTAACAAAGCTTTGGTTTGGTTGAGGCCCCCGACCCCTAAAGGGGAGGTATTATTGAAAAGAAAGAAAGGATGAAGTATGCGTAAAAGCCCCAAACCCCCAAAGGGGCTGTTGTGAAAGACAATACAGTTCCCCCCTTCAGGGGGCGGAGGGGGCTAAATTTTAAAAACCTATCACTATGAGTAAGAAGACGAACCTATGGTTTCCGCATGAAATGAATGCCCTCAATAACCGGGGGCTCAATAGCATGTTCAAAAAATATAACGCACAGGGCTACGGCATCTGGTGGCGGCTTACAGAGATACTGGCTACATTGCCCGAATACAAGATGGAAATATCCAATGAAGAATTTTACCACGAGCTGGCAGATGATCTTCGTTGCGATGTGGGTACCCTTTTGTCATTTGTGGACGATTGTATCAAAAAATATAAATTATTGCAAAAAGATGACACGCATCTTTGGTCGCCGATACTGATAAATGACCTGGAGCCTCTGGAAGAACTGCGTGCAGAACGTAGCGAAGCAGGTAAGCGGGGAGGATTGGCCAGTGGACGTGTACGTAGGGAAAAAGCTGCTATGAAGGAAGCTGCCATCGAAGCTAATGAAGCAACCGTTGAAGCAAATACGAAGCAAAACGAAGCACATAACATAACACAACAAACAGAACAAACACAACAAACAGTAGACGACAGTAGAGAAAAAGAAAATTCGCCAACGCCGGAAGTGGTAGAACCTGTTGCAGCAGAACCCACAGCACCCTACCTGCCCTTTGCTACGCTGGAACAACTGCGCGACCGTGCCCTGGCCGATGAGTTTCACTTTACCGCCCTCTACGTGGCGCAGAAGCAAGTGCCCGATGCCCACACCCTGCGCCAGTGGCTCGATGCCTTTCACCGGTGGCTGCGCTACTGTGGCGAGCATGTGAAGAACGAGAAAGACTACCGTACCCACTTCAAAAACTGGTTTGCCAAGCAGGACAAGAAGATGCCCCCTGCCCGCTACGACCCTGTGCCACGCGCCATCAACCTGCCGGCGGCTAAGACCGCACAAGAGCTGCTGGCCGAGCAGAGCATGACACCCGACCAGGTACGCAACTGTTTCAAAAACGCATCGTAAACCACCCACGCCATGAATGCCCACCTGCATACCACCCACAACTACGATACCCTGCTGGAGCAGCAAGTGCTGGCCTGCTGCCTGGTGCACGATGGGGCCTTTGCATCGGTGCATGGGCTGCTTACCCCGCAGTGCTTTGCCTACCCCACGCACAGCACGCTGTACGATGCGCTGCACAGCATATGGCAGCAGGGCTTTGGGGTAGATGTATTTACCATAGCCCACCAGCTGCAAAGCATGGGCGTGAAAGAGCTGGACGGCCAACCACCCATAGGCTACCTGGCGGGGCTGTGTGCCGATGTGCAGCCGCAGCACATGCTGGCCCAGTGGTGCCAGATACTGCGCACCCTGGCCGCCCGCCGCCTGATGATACAGCTAACCACCACACCCTACACCGGGGGCGATGTGGTAGACGAGGCCGCCCGCCTGCAGGCGCAGCTGCAAGAGGTGCTACAGGTACACACCATCAACCAGTGGATAGATGCTGCTACGGCCACCATACGCCTGCAGCAGCATATAGATGAGCTGGCCAACGGCCAGGTGCGCTACCTATCCACCACCTTCCCCAGTCTTGATAAGCTGAATGGCGGTTTCCGGACGGGGCAGTTGGTGGTGCTGGGGGCGCGGCCCAGTGTGGGCAAGAGCGCACTGGCAGGCAGCATAGCGCTGCAGGCCGCTACGCAGGGCTACCGCGTGGGCTTCCTGAGCCTGGAGATGCCGGTGCAGGAGCTGATGGGGCGTATAGCCAGCCTGCAGTTCAACATACCACATGCGCAGCTGGACAGGCAGGTGCTGCCCGAAACCATGCAGCAGTTTGCCACGCATGTGCACCGCCTCAGCCCCCTGCCCATATACTTTAGCGATACCCCGCAGGCCACGATACACGATATACGCGCCCGTGCCGAACAGCTGCGCGCACAGCAGGGCATAGATATGCTGATAGTAGACTACCTGCAACTGATAGATGAAAACCCGCAGTACAAGCAGCGCAACCGCGAACAAAACATAAGCGCCATAAGCCGCGGGCTGAAGCTGATAGCCATGCAGCTGCAGATACCCGTAATAGCCCTGAGCCAGCTAAACCGCGAAAGCGAACACCGCGCCAACAAACGCCCCACACTGGCCGACCTGCGCGAGAGCGGCGCCATAGAGCAGGATGCCGACATAGTGATGCTGCTGCACCGCGACTGGAAGGCGGGCATACTGACCGACGAGCAGGGCAACAGCACCGAGCACCAGGCACAGCTGATAATTTGCAAATGGCGAAACGGCACCACCCTCGACCTGCCGCTGAACTTTGCCCCACACTACATGAAGTTTACCGAGGCGTTTTGAGAGGGGGTGTGCGCTGTGGGAATGCTATGGAGCAGGAGTGGCGATGGCACCGTTCAACATTTATAACATGAAATGGGCTTTTGTGTGTAAAGGGTTGATAATGAGAAAATACCGGTGTTTTTCACAGTTGACATTGTTTAATAGTAATAATATGTTTACGGCTTAAAACTTAGACCCCTATGGCAAAAACAATTAAACTAAGCCCAAGTACATTAGACATAACACGAATTGTCGTACATCAAATTCCTAAACACAAAAAGGATCAGCAAGATGTTCAACCTAGATATAGCGAGCAGGAAAGTATTCTTAGTGATGGATTAAGGAGTTTTTTTAAGGAGAAAATAGTTCAGGCTTTTAAAGGCCACAATGCTTATAAGATAGTATATAATGATGATTCTGTTTCGGAAGTACCAGCATTGATTGTATCTACGTTGTTAGGCAATGACTTTGTTGAAAATTCTAAATCTATGGCCAAGTCTCTGTTCGGTATCCAGAGTGGTTCCAATTCAGCAGGCATATTAGTAGTCATGTATGCAACCGTAGATAGTAACAATTCTTGTATCGTTTTTAAACTTGAAGGAGATGAAGGTGCTCAGCTTGCTTTTGATGAGAAGACGAAAACCATTAGTATAAATGAAGTGAAGGATTTGATGTTAACCAAGCGGACTAAAATTTTCAAGGTGGCCTTATTTGTTAACAGGGAAGACTTTCAATGTAAGTATGATGGCGTAACAGTTGACTACCAGAATTCATTAAAGAACAAAAAAGATTCATCTAGTTTTTTTATTGATGACTTTTTAGGGTGCAAGCCTTTTAAAGACCCTAAGATAATCACCAAGGATTTTTATAATATAACTAAGGCATATATCAATACTGTAGAAGACCCAATAAAGAGGACTAAGTACTTAGAGGATTTGAATTCTTACGTGCAAAAAAATGTGCCAAGGATAAGTGCTACAGAATATGCTGAACATTATATAGCTGAAGCAGAAGAACAAGACGCCTATATAAGCTTCATGAAAACTAAGAAATTTCCTGTGACCTCCTTTGTAAAAGACACCATTGATATCGCAAATAAAGTTCAACGACTTACAGTGACATTTTCAAATGGAATATCGATAGTTGGCGAAAAAGGGTCTTTTAAAAAGAAAGTGAAACTAGTTCCAGTAGAAGACGGACAAACTAAAGCAGAGATTGTATCAAAGATTCAAAAAGTTGAGTAATGATAAAAGTAGATGAGATTGTAAGTGCTTGGACTACGGACGAAAAGCTATATCATAAGCTTGGGGATTGTGTTACAAAATTCATTAAGTCTGAGATTTCCTATTATGAAATCCATCCTGAAATAACTTTTAGGACTAAAGATTTACTGAGTTTAATAAAGAAGATAAAAAAGAAAGTTAAAGAGAAGGCGTATGGTTACAATAGCTTGTCCGATAAACTAGGTGTTCGTATCATTTGCTCGTTTACAGATGATCTAGATAAAGTTGATAGCTTCATTCATAGCAACTTTCTTGTTGTCAACAAACAGTATAAAAATGAAGAAATAGGTCCTCAAAGTTTGGGGTATTTATCAAATCACTACGATCTTCAAGTTTCACCTCTCCATAGCTTTTTCAAAAATAAATCTGAACTGCATGGGTTAACCTTTGAACTCCAAGTCCGCACACTTAACCAGCATGTATGGGCTAGTACGAACCATATATTGTTATACAAAAGAGAAGGCGCAATTGATAAAGGGCTTAAGCGGAGGATTTTCCGGCTTTTAGCTTTGTATGAAATAGCAGATGACGAATTTGCAGAGGTGAATAAGTTATTAGGCAGTCAACAAGAAAGTATTGCACATCAAATTCTCAATGAACTCGAGGGTAAAATATATAGATATGCTAAAGTTGATTTTGATAGGGAATTAGCGCTTGATAATATCAATGCAATACTCGGTTATTTAAGTGCTAATCCAATAATGAAAGAATTGCCTGTTAGATTATTAGAGTTTGTTGATAAAAACGAAGCTAAAATCGATGGAATCTTTGAAGATTATAGGGAGCGGCTTCATGAAGTATCACTTATCACTCAACCAGAAATTTTCCTGATATGGTATGCTCTAGATAATGCTTATCATACTTTGTCTTCGAAATGGGACAATGATTTCGACAGTGACGATTTAGAATTAGCCTCAACCCTTTGGGGTATTGATTTTTAATAATTTGACATTACTTTAGCAATATTTTAAAATTGTCTGACAAATCTAGAACTATGAAATTGATTAACTTTGTTCATAAGAAGGAGATTAGAAGTTCGGGGCAAAGTATGAGTGGAAGAAAAACCATAACGGATGATATCGTAAAAAAAGTCGCAGCTTCTGCTATGACTTCGAATGAAAGAGTACACGTCTTACCTAGGTCAAATAAATGGGTAGTGAGAACAGACGGCGCTGAGAAGGTTTCAGGCATATTTCTTACCAAAGATCGTGCAATTTTACGGGCAAAACAGTTAGTTGAAAAGGGCAAAACGATAGTCGTGCATAATGAATTGGGAAAAATAACCCAAAGAATTAAGTAATGGCATTCGATACCAACGTCTTTATTAACTGTCCATTTGATGAGGCATATAGTGATATGCTTAAGCCATTAGTATTTTCATTGCTGTATTTCAAATTCGAACCCCAAATATCAACGACCATGTCATCGGGTGATATTCGAGTTCAGGAGATTATGAAACTGATGAAAAATTCTAGGTTCTCAATTCATGACATTTCAAGGAATAAAGCTTTGAAGAAAGGCGATATTGCTCGTTTCAACATGCCGTACGAAATGGGTTTAGATATAGGTTGTCAGAATTTTGGCAATAAACAAATGAAAACTAAGAAGTGTCTGATCTTAGATGAAACACAACATACTTATGATGTTGCTCTATCTGATATCAGTGGACAAGATATCAAAGCGCATGGGAATGATCCACAAGTCTTAATATCTAAAGTAAGAGATTGGTTAATGGTTAATCTTGATGATGTATTGCCAAGTAAAAACAAAGTGTGGCAAGATTATTTGGAGTTTTACGCGGATTATGAAGAAATGCTGACCGACCAAGGTTTTACCAAAGCTGATATCGAAAAAGTTACAACATTCGAGTACATGAAGGTTGCTAAGGCTTGGATTAAACAGAAAGGTATCTAGTTACAATTTTAATATCACACCCCTCTCGCAGGGGTGTTTTTATTTACACCACCTTCACCTCCCACACATCCTTGCCATGCTCCATAGCATGATATAGCTGGCTGTTGGTGGGTAATGCGCGGATGTATTATCTTGCGCCAAACACATCACTAATGACAGCTGAACTCTTAGCCTTATTAATTGCGCTGGTAATTGCAGTGGCACTTTTCTTTTTGCTGCGCCCGCTTAATCTGTGGTATTGGCGGGTAGAACACCGCATGAAAAAGCAGAATGACATGATAGAGCTGGCAAAGGTGCAAACAGAATTGCTTGCGAAACAGAATGCTATGCTGCACATCATGCTGCAAGTGCAAATGGGTGATAATGATAAAATAGCTATCAGCCATAAGTCGACCGGGAATGTGAAGCAACTAACCCTTGGGGAATTGCTGAAAGACTACAGCAGTACTATCCACGAATATGATATTGTGGTAAAGCGATAGCTTACACCACCTTCACCTCCCTTACATCCTTGCCATGCTTTATAGCATGATATAGCTGGCTGTTGATAGAGCGTTTGTGTACTTGCCCGTTGGTGATGGTGAGTATAAAGGGCACGGGTACATGGGGGGTGGTATGTGCTAACCAAAATAGTATGCCGCTTTTATCGGCTATATCTACCGGCTGCACATCTGCCGGCAGGTTGGGTATAATGATATTATCCAGGGCATATAACAGCTTCTTACGCCGGGTGTAGAAAAAGAATCGCTTGCCTTCGTTCTGCTTTATGTATTCGTTTAGCGCTTCAATGTGCTGCTGCTGTTTGCGCATCTTACCTACTGTCCAGATAATATTACAAACTCCCAACACTATTAATAACACTGTAATGTAAGGGGAAAATATAGCTGCGATTACCAGTGGCACTACCACGATGCCTATAAGTATGTATTTAATGGTGCGCATAGCAGGTATGAAAATATATAATTGCACTGAGAATAGCCCAACAGCGAAATATTGCACAAGTGTGCGACGCAAATCAAGCTCCATAGCCATCCCTCAGCCGGTAACAAAATCAGTCCCCATGCGGGTTTGGGCTATGTGGGTATAGGCTGTGTTTATGGTTTATAATACTTTATCGGGTATTCTCATATATTATTCCGACCTTTGTGGTTCACCAAAAAGTTTTATAGGTAAGTATGGCGCAGATGACGATGGGTAAAAAAGATCGTGAAAACAAGAAAAAGAAGAAAGCTCAAGACAAGGAAGAAAAGAAGGCCGAACGCAAGGCCAACAACAACAAGGGCAAAGGATTGGACGAAATGATGGCCTACCTGGATGAGGATGGCAACATTGTAGACACTCCGCCAGACCCTAAGAAGAAGAAGAAAGAGATAAACGTAGAAGACATTGTGCTGGGTGCGGCCCAGAGTGTGCCTGTAGACCCATCGGAACTGGTGCGTACCGGTGTTGTGAAGTTTTTTGACGATAAGAAGGGCTATGGCTTCATCAACGATCTGAAGACCCAGGAAAGCATCTTTGTGCACACCAGCAACCTGGATTTTCAATTGAAAGAGCGCGATAAAGTGACGTTTGAAGTAGAGAAAGGCCCTAAAGGCCCGGTAGCTGTGCGCGTGAAGAAAGCATAAAAGAGATAACATCCCTCACATTAGTATAGCAAAAGCCCTCCATCGTGGAGGGCTTTTCTTGTTGGTATCGTAAAAAAATCGGTTTAGTGTCTCTTATGCCGTATACAGCAGTGTGATGATGGAAAATGCGAGGGTGCAGGCAAAAAGGGTTACGCCCAGTATGGCTACGCCTCCATGTTTGTCGATAGTGTCGTTGATGTACTTCATGTGTTCTTCTTTTTTGGGGTGATGAATGAATATACGAATTTTTTGTGGAATAATTGTTAATAAAATCTTATGCCGCGAAAATATTTTTCGGCGGGCATCCGTGCTGGTACGTAGTGTTTTTTACCATCGGGTGGGTATAGGGCAGGGTGGGCAGCAGGGGTAGTTTTGTGGTGATATTCCAAACCTCTCTTAACCTTTTTTGTATGATGAAGCACTTTACACTTATGGCCCTGGTGCTGCTTTGCGGCCTGATGGCCACGGCACAGCAAAGCCGCCTGGTGGGCACACACACGTTGACGTTTAGCGGCAGCACGATGGTGCCTTATGATACGGCGCGTATGCTGTATGCCGCAGGCAATGGCTATGGCGGCGATGCGCAGGCCTACCAATACGACAGCCTGAAGAATGACACGACGGTGCGCGTGTTCTACCAGTCGGGCACGGGCTATTACGAGTTTGAACGCCGCATATACCGCCTGGGTGCAGGTGGCCGTAGGGATACCATATTCATACAGCGCAAAGACCCGCCTGTGACGGGGGCATGGTATACACAGGATATGACCGTCCACACCTACGATGGCAGTAACAACCGCACGATGACCATCGACTATACTTACAACACCGGTACCGGCAGCCTGTACATCATGGGCAAGCATACCAATACCTACACGGGCGGTAACCTTACGGAAACAATGTACCAATATTACAACACGGCAACGAGCACGTATGTAAACCAGTCGAAACGTATATATGTATTTACGGGTGGCAATATGACCGAATACCGCTACGAAGTATGGGACCCTGCCGGCAGCGTATGGAAGCCTTATTCGCGCAATACCTATACCTATGATGGCAATAACAACCAGCTATCGCAACTGCTGGAAAACTGGAACAATACGGCAGGCGCTTATGAAAATACCAACCTGGTAGAATATGCCTACGATGCCAATAACAACATGACCAGCTATATACATAAGCAATGGATAAGCGGTGCCTGGCAAAACTGGGTGCGCTATATATACCTGTACGATGGTGCCCATAATATGGTGGCCGATAGCAATTACCAGTGGAACACTACCAGCAGCGTGTACGACCTATATACCGTCAGCACGATGCACTACACCGCCAACCTGCGCGATACCACCATACTGCGCACCTGGACGGGCAGCAGCATGGATACCACCATGCGCACGGTGAATACCTACAATAGCCTGGGGCAATTGACCCGCTGGCATACGCAAAACTACACTGCCGGCACATGGGCCTATGGCTTGGGCAATTATGACTATAAATATTACTACGGCAGCTTTACGGGTGTAGATACCAAAACGGCAGGCACCATAGGTGTGAGCCTGTATCCCAACCCTGCTACTGATATGCTGCATATAAAAGTGAACATGCAGCAACCGCAGCCATATACCGTGGCCATCTATAGTAATACCGGTGCATTGGTGCGCCAGTGGCAGGAAACAGGTGCTACCAGGCGCACCCTACCCGTGGGCGACCTGCAGTCGGGTACTTACATCCTTACGGTAGGCAATGGCCGTGAGAAAACAGCCACACAATTTGTAATAGCACGCTAAGCCTCTATACATCCCCCTAATACAAACGAGCAGCACAGGTATATACCTGTGCTGTATTTTTTTTATGTGCTGCATAGATTGCGATACCTGAAAGCCTGGCCGCATCACTGGACTTTTCAGGCGTAATTCTAATGTCACCGGATAGGTATTAATAAATTAGGAAGGGGCTTATTAAAGGTGTACCTTACAGCCACTATTATCTTCTCCATTCAAATCCGCAGCAGTTACCCGCAATAGCCGTTACGCTTTGTCTGAATAATACACGTAAGCGTAAAGCCCCTTGCAAGAGCCTGGCCGTAGTAGCCATTACCTTATTGCTTTGCGTTTCTACTACATGTATCAATTGGATTTTACCATTACAGGTTTCGCGAAGGAACCTGCACAAAAACACAACCATGAATAAGAGAAACGTTGAGCTACGATTTTTAGAATTACAGAACCCCAAGCATCCTGATTTGCTGGCGTTATTACTATCCGGCCTCATCATCCTGTCGGCCATTACCTGTGCCTGCTTCCTCATGGCTACCGGGTGGTAGTGTTTTTATGACGGGTGTATTGCAATGCGTTTTGTAGCTTAGTAGCACCGCATTGCTATGAAATACTTTATACCCATACTCAGCTTCCTGCTATTTACCACTGCACTGCAGGCACAGCCGGCACGGCTGGTGATGTACACCCATAAAAATTATGGCGAGAAAATAGCAGATACCACATGGCTGCGATACAAGGCCGGTAATATGGCTACGGGGAATTATGATGACCTGTATGAGGGCAAGCTGCTGTACGATACGCTGATAGAACATGTGGGCGGCAAGCTTGTGCGGATGGAGATGGATCATTACACTATGCGAAAACAAATCGATAGCAGCGTGCAGCTGGCCTTGTTGACCACGCGCATGAGGGAGTGTGGGAGGGGCTGTGTCACCTTCGGTGCGGAGGGGGCTATGCGT
>JANLJF010000102.1 GCA_029255605.1 Azovibrio restrictus | reverse complement strand
CTGGGTGTCATCGGCAAAAATATGGACCGCCAGATAGCTAAAAATGCGCTGACAGAAGCAGATAAGCAGGCTGCGCTGGGCCGCATCACTACCTATACCGATATGGCAGAGGCTGTAAAAGATGCAGATATCGTTATTGAAGCTGCTACTGAGAACATAGACCTGAAGGTTAAGATCTTCCAGCAACTGGACCAACTGGCCCCAGAGCATTGCATACTGGCTACTAATACATCTTCTATATCTATCACACGCATCGCATCGCACACTAAGCGCCCCGGTAAGGTTATCGGTATGCACTTTATGAACCCTGTACCTGTGATGAAACTGGTTGAGATCATCAACGGTTATGCTACAGATGTAGAGGTTGCAAACACGATCCACGTACTGGCTACCTACCTGGGTAAAGTGCCTTGTATTGTAAACGATTATCCCGGTTTTATTTCCAACCGTATCCTGATGCCGCTTATCAACGAGGCTATCCTGTCTCTGCAGGAAGGCGTAGCGGGTGTGGAAGAGATAGATACTATCATGAAGCTGGGTATGGCGCACCCTATGGGCCCGCTGCAACTGGCTGACTTTATAGGCCTGGATACCTGCTATTCTATCATGAATGTATTGCACATGGGCTTCGGCAACCAGAAATATGCGCCCGCTACATTGCTGGCAAACATGGTACAAGCTGGTTTCTTAGGTGCCAAGAGCGGTGAAGGTTTCTACAAATACACACCGGGTAGCAAAGAGTTGGTAGTAAGCGAACGCTTTAAGAACAAAGGCTGGAAGATATAATTCCTGCTAACTGATATAGATAAAGCCGTCCACTTGTGGCGGCTTTTTTATCTTTGCAGAATGGCAAAGCAATCCGCACCCCCGCTGGTACCCGCCCTGCTGGCTATGAAATGCCCCAATTGCCGCAAAGGCAGCATATTCGTTAACAAGCATGTATTACCATTGAAAGGCAGTCTTGATATGGTGGAGCATTGCAGTGAATGCGGGATGAAAATGGTACGCGAGACCAATAATGGATTTGGTATCAACTATGCACTTACGGTTATGATGTTCTTCTTCAACCTGGTGTGGTATATACCATTATTCGGTATGAGCTATGAAGATAATAGCATATACTACTTTGTAGCGTCCAGCTCATTAGTCACACTTTTACTGCAGCCATGGTTCCTTCGTTTGTCGCGGGTATTGTTTTTATACTTTACAGTGGGGTACAGGAGTAAAACCGCTACTGGTAATAGCCACTAAATTTGCCATCATGCAGGAACTGGTAATAGCATCGAACAACAAGGGTAAGATACGCGAGATAACACAGATGATAGATAATATATCATTGTTGTCACTAAATGATATTGGGTTTACAGATGAGATCCCCGAACCATATCACACCTTTGAAGAAAATGCACTGGCCAAAGCCAATACGGTGTATACCTTTTGCGGCAAGAATACCTTTGCCGATGATAGTGGTATATGTGCGAATGCGCTGAACGGTGCACCCGGTGTATTCAGCGCCAGGTATAGCGGTGATGATGCTACCGATGAAAGTAACCTGCAGAAGCTGGCTGATGCATTGAAAGACCAGGCAGACAAAAGCGGCTATTACAAAGCCGTGATATGCCTGATATGGAATGGGGAACCTTATTTTTTTGAAGGTATTTGTGAAGGAGAGCTAATAAGCGAGGCAAGAGGGGATGGAGGATTTGGTTACGATCCTATATTTGTACCCATTGGTTATGATAAAACATTTGCAGAACTACCTGCAGATGTAAAGCATGCAATAAGCCATCGTGGTAAAGCCATACGCAAAATGGTGGCTTTTGTAAAAGAACAATTGGAGGAAGAAGTATGAAGTTTTCGATAGGGGATAAGATTATACTGAAACGGACTGGTGAAGAAGGTGCTGTTATCTCTTATATCAATAAGGAGATGGTAGAGGTAGTGGTGAATGGTACACACTTTCCCGTGTACCTCGATGAGATAGACCATCCCTACCTGAAATGGTTTACCGAGAAAAAGACAAAGACGGTACGCTTGGCCCCCGAACAACTGCCTGTTGAAAAAGAAAAACTGCGTAAGCCCAAACTGGCAAAAGGCGTGTACTTATCTTTCCTGCCTGTATACAAAGCCGATGTGTTTGAAGATGTGGTAGAAACAGTGAAAGTATACTTGTTGAATGAATTACCGCAAGCTGTGTATTTCAAATACATTGCTAATAACAATCAGCAGCAGCAAATCTTTAAACACGAAGGTAAGCTGCATGGCTTCGGGCATTTGT
>JANLJF010000101.1 GCA_029255605.1 Azovibrio restrictus | reverse complement strand
TTGCAGCATAACAGCTGCGGTATTATACTCAAGCCGGTTTACGGAAAACTCCACAACAAGGCTATTGAGTCATTGTTGATGCAAAGATTGCCGCACTGCACATACTTACCAAATTTGAAACGCCTGTTAACCTCTGCTTTGCAATCGGTTAACAAGCGCTTAACAAATAAAATGAAAAGTGGTTGAGAATCAAGTACCATTATTCACCCGAAAGCAGTACCTGCCAAGCTTTTTCCACATCTCCGGCATCTAATAATTCTTTTGCATACAAGTGTAAGGCAGCTATACGTCCGGCATCGTTATTTTCATATTCCCTAACAATGGTATATAACCTGTCGTCCTGCAACATTTCGCCTACAACGGGAACACTGGCAGTATTGCCCAGCATGCCCAGATTGTTGCCTGTAAGTATAGAGCTATTGCGGATGCTATCTGGTAGTGCATCTACGCCTATACCCAACTGGACGTTAGGTTTATGCACTTCGAAAACGGCACTACCTGATGCGCGGCAGTAATAATCGCCACCCATGCGGGCCACCAGGTCTATTTTATGCGGGTCTATCTTCCCATCGTCTGTCAACACATTATCGTCTATATGCATGCATAAGACTTCGCAAATAACCAGGTTGCCTGCGCCACCTTCGTGCCCGGTTTCTATTACCTGGGTTACTTTACATTCCAGCTGAACAGGAGATTCTTTTACCCTAAAAGGTTTTACCAGATCTGAAGCAATGGAAGTAAACCCGCTCTTCACAAACTCATCCACCCCCTTGCCATACTCGCAACTGGCCAGGTTGGTTTGCTGCACCATATGGTAGCTCACTACATTTATGACCACCTCTTTAGTTTCATAAATATTTTCGAGTGTGTGCTTTATAGTATTATCGCGTACCCTGCGGGCCGGTGAAAATATCAATATGGGCGGCTTGCTGCCAAATACATTGAAAAAGCTGAAAGGAGACAGGTTGGGCACACCGTCTTTATCTACTGTACTGGCAAAGCATATGGGTCTTGGGGCTACAGCACCTAGCAGTAAAGCATGCAGGTTACCAGTCTTTATTTCTCCGGGAATTATTTTCATACAGGTTGCAAAATAACGTAGTTCTGCACATTTGGCCCCTAATCTTTTACCGCGAGACATAAAAAAAGCGGCGAGTTTGAAAACACGCCGCAATTGCCGTTTACCTATGTTTACTCCTATGCTCTTAACTTTCATTAAGAAGCTGATGTAAAAATAGAATGATATTTAGAGCAGTCGAAATGATAGCAGATGAAACGGGAAGAATAATAGATGAAGGGAAAAAATGTAATTTGTTAGCTCTTTCACCCATCATTTGAAGGAGAATGGTATGGAAACCCCCAATTTATCCCACTGAATCAATAAGTTATTTTTTTTGACCCTGTATATGAGCTTTTCCTGCTGCGTAGCCAGCGTGTCTACAGGAACAGTGATTTCAACGACATTTTTTGATATGTGTTTTTCGTATTCATAAGCACCCCATTGCCCTAATTGGCTATTGAGGAGGATGATCCATTCTTTTTCATTGGGTATGATGAAGAGGCTATACGTACCGGTATCCACTGTTTTGCCGCCAAGGGTTGCTTTTTTACGAAAGGTTATTTCAGTGGCTTCATTGGCACCTGCACGCCATACATTACCATAAGGTACCAGTTCGCCAAATATCACGCGGTTTCTTTTTGAAGGCTGACCATATGAAATGTCCATGTACTTGGTCTTTACATATGCACGCGGGCTGAGGATGGGTTTTTGTTGTTCCTGCGCCAATAAATGAAAAGATGTACAAAGAATCATCAGCGCTAAAAAGACGTGCTTCATTTCAGATATGATTTTACTGAAAATTAGGCATAAAATAAAAAAGGCACTGCTACTGCAATGCCCAATTTTATGTGAAAGTTTTTAAAGAACAGCCTTAATCTGCCAATTCGTACTTGCGCATATAAAGCTCTAGTCCAGGTTTGTCAACAGTAATATAAGAGGTACGTTCGCCAAACAAATTAATGATCTGGTCATCATTCATGCGTTGGGATAACGTAGCCCGGACAATATAGATACCCGGCTTCACACCCGATGCGATGAAGATAGAACCATCGCCCGATTTGCGCGCAGGGATGATATCCCTGCCGTTTACATTATGCAGTGTTACAATTGCTTTATTGAAACCTTTACGTAGCAACTGATCTTTTTCATCATCAAACATTGTAGAGCCGTCGAGCTTTATTTCCACTTCTACATCTATCAGGCCGTCTTCCGATGGTTTAGGTTTCAGGTTGCCATTTATATCTACTGCCAATGCCTCCTCTTCATGCGTTTCACCTGCCGTTTGATGGCCTGTAGGTACTTCAACAGGCATGATAGGTGCAACGGGCATTTGTTGTGGCATAGCCATTGCAGGCGTCATTGTTGTTGCTATATAAGTGCCGTCACTACCGGGTAGTACCAGGTGCTTCAGGTTGTTCAGGAAATTCATAAACCTACCTGAATAAAGGCCTGCGATGAAACCAAATACCAGCACACCCTGGCCGAGGTTGGCACTAAGTGTGGTGTTCTCTTTAAAGTAATTATATGTTAATACTAATATAAGCGTGATGAATGGCGCGTAGAATATTTTAGCTACCTGGTATAAAATGTCCTTATTCTCATAACCCGTCTGTTGTGTGTGCCTGAATGAAAGGCCCACTGAAAATATAAGGCTGCATAGTACACCGGCTACTACCCAAAAGATGATCTCTGCATATAGCATAGGGCCTGATAACCAAAAGTAGGACCGGACTTTCAGTTTGTAATCAGCCAGAAACACCCCCATTTCCTGCGGGCTATAAGTGCTGATATATTGCCTGATAGATTGAAGCTGGGTGGGCGCAATATTATTATCGTATTCACTTGCTATATAAGCCAACGCTTTATCCGTACGGCAGTTGATATCGCAGCCGGTGGTTTGTATAGAAGGGGCCCCTTCATTAACCTCTGCGGGGATAGTCATAGTTGCATCTGTATCTATGAGTGTGGCCGGTTGTATCGTACGCTGTACAGGAACCGACAGACTCTCGGTGGTAAGTATCCTGTTTATCTGCCGTACTTCTGCAGTGGTAAAGTGGGTGTATTCATAGCCCGGTATACCGCTCTGCGCGTGAGAAATGATATAGATACCGAACCATGCCAGCAGCACCATAATAAGCAAAGAGAACCATTTGCCTACTGTCCAGTATTCATTTTGTATATCGTAGCCGCCCTTTTCGGCAACATTAGCGTTCATTTACCATTGTTTAAGAGATTATCAGTTCAGTTTTTCCTGATGTTCTCTTATACACTCTATATATATATGCCGAAAAGTATTAAAATCCCGGTAACTCCGAAAGCAATGCTTATCGGAAAGTGTTACAAAATTAATGTTTAATAGCCAGACGCACCATCTTCTGCATTTGATAACGAACGCTTAACTACTGTCGCACAGCACCTAAATTAAAAATGTTCATAACATGTGCATTTCATCCTGGAGTAACATATACATAAGATTTCTGTAACATTTATATGGGTAACTTTAGTAAACTAAAAAAATGGCTATGATTTGGCGTACGTTTAGTGGAGAACCTTTGAAACTACCTGTTAAAAACGCTGTGGAAAACACCATAGTCCGCGAAACACAGGCCGGCTACCACCTGAAGGTGTGCATTGGCACCGATTCGCAGGTGCGCGGCCAGGAAACGGAATTTGCTACAGTTATCGTTTTTCTGCGGGAGAAACATGGTGGCTTTATGTTTATCTGCAACGACAAAACAAGGCAGAAATACAGCATTAAAGAACGGATGCTGGTAGAAGTGGCAAAAAGCATAGAAATAGCCTATGAACTGTGCGACCTGTTTAACAAGTATGATGTGGATATGGAAGTACATGCAGACATCAATACCAATCCGCAGTTTAAAAGCAATGAAGCACTGCGTGAGGCTATGGGCTACATATTAGGTATGGGCTTTGCTTTCAAAGCCAAACCAGAGGCTTTTGCCAGTAGCAGCTGCGCCAACAAAATTGTGAACTGACAGTTTCACAAACCTTCCTGTTTTTATAGGACGACGGCATCGTCCCGGCATACTTTCCGCGCTATTTTAACCACGGGTTTATAATAAACCGGTGATAGCCGTTACAACCCCTGAATCTCGCGCTTTATCGCCTTGTCCCTGCCCTTTAATAAGTAAAAATCGTTACATTTACTATACCTGTTTAGGTATTAATTGTTAAAACATGGGAAAGGTTTTATCCGCTTTATTTATATTTTTTTTAATACCACAGATAGTACTTGCTGATGCCGGTGGAGGAACTATTGAATTTATTGAGAACAGGGGACAATGGGAGGCGCCGTTTTTATATAAAGCTACAACCGTTAACAGTGATATATACCTGGAAGCAACAGGCTTTACTTATGTACTCGGTTCTCCTCAAAATGCTGAGGTATTAGCGTCTCATAAGACAAGAAAAAAACAAAATAGTACGCTTTATTTTCATGCGTATAAAATGAAATTTGTTGGAGCATCGATATCTACAGATGTAAGAAGCTCAAAATTGCAGCAGCATTATTATAACTATTATCTGGGCTCCAACCCGCAAAGATGGCATTCCGGTATACATCCGGCCGGCGCAGTTGATTATTACGGTATTTATAAAAACGTAGACTTGCACATATCCTCTGAAAGCTCAAATGTAAAATATGACTTTATAGTACATCCCGGGGGAGACGCATCTGCTATTAGGCTAAGATTTGAAGGTGTAAACGGATTGAGCCTGAAAAACAATAAACTTCAGATAGCTACTTCTGTTGGTGTCGCAGAGGAGATGGCACCGTATGCTTATCAGTATATAGACGACAAACGTGTAGAAGTGGTTTGTAAATATCGTATCTCAGAAAGTGAGGTGAGTTATATATTCCCAAACGGGTATGATAAAACAAAACCATTGGTAATTGATCCAACCGTTGTGTTTGCAACGTTTACCGGTTCGCGTTCAGATAACTGGGGTTTTACTGCTACTTATGATCCTACAGGTAATTTCTATGCAGGGGGCATTGTTAATGGGGGGAATTATCCTACCACAATAGGGGCATATAGCAGAACTTACGCTGGTGGTGGTGGGAGCGGTAGCGCATTTCCTTGCGATATAGCCATTTCTAAATTTAATGCTGTCGGTAGTGCGCTGTTGTATTCTACGTATTTAGGTGGTGAGGACAATGAGCAACCGCATAGCCTGGTAGTAGATCAAGCCGGCAATTTATATTTAGCAGGACGTACCTACTCCAGTGACTTCCCTGTAAATGGATATGATACGAATTACCATGAGAAAGGTGATATCATAGTTGCGAAATTTAATGCAACTGGTACCTCTCTATTAGGCTCTACATATATAGGTGGAGAGGAAGAGGATGGATCTAATTTTACATCTGACGAATTTGGTCATGGCAATCTGAAGCATAACTATGGGGATGATGCAAGAAGTGAGATAATACTTGACAATGCGGGGAATGTATATGTGGCTGCTTGTACAAAATCAGATACTTTTCCAACTACGGCTAATGCCATAAAAACTACAAAAGCTGCCACGGATTCACAAGATGCTGTTGTTTTTAAGCTGAACACCAATCTGACCACACTAATATGGAGTACATACCTTGGAGGCAAGGCAGACGATGCCGCATATGTGCTGACATTAGACAATACGCAAACAACACTGTATGTAGCGGGAGGGACTATGAGTGATGATTTTCCGACGACAGCTGGCGCATATGCCACTGTATATGGTGATAATATTGACGGGTTCATAACAAAGTTTCAGAATGGTGGGAATTACCCGATAATAAATTCCACTTACATTGGTACAGGTGGTTACGATCAATGTTATGGTTTGCAGATGGATGCTAACAATAATGTGTATGCCATGGGGCAAACTATGGGAGGAGCTTTTCCTGTATCAGCAGGTGTATATTCCAATCCCGGTTCCAGCCAATTTATTATCGAACTGAATAATAATTTATCTACAAACGTGAGGTCTACTGTTTATGGTTCCGGTACATCCAGCGCCACCAATATATCTCCTGTAGCTTTTTTGATAGATACATGCGGAAATATCTATGTTTCGGGTTGGGGCGGAGACCTGTTTACAAGTGCCGGTGAAACACCGCCTGCAGGTACCGGTAATACATTTGGCATGCCTACAGGTGGCATAGCAGGCCCGGCAGCGCAACCGACTACCGATGGAGAAGACTTCTATTTTATAGTGCTTTCTAAAAACATGGCATCTCTGTTATATGCTACTTTTATGGGTGCAAGTGGTGGTGTGGGAGAACACGTAGATGGAGGCACCAGCCGCTTTGACAAAAACGGTACGGTGTACCAGGCTATTTGCGGAGGGTGTAGTCAGGGCACCTTTCCAACAACGGTAGGGGCATGGAGTACTACAAATCCTGGTCCAAATTGTAACCTTGTAGCACTTAAAATCGCTTTCAACTTCGGAGCGGTGAATGCGGGAGCATCTATTTCGCCCAACAGAGTGTTGTGTGTAGGTGAAGCTGCTACATTTAACAACTCATCTGTAAATGCTACCAGTTACCTATGGGATTTTGGTGATGGTACTACCAGCACTGCACAAACACCGCCACCTAAATCGTATGCCAATCCCGGCACGTACACAGTGCGCCTTACAATATATAACCCTGCCGCATGCGTAGAAAGGGACACATCTTATCTTACGGTAACGGTAGATACCAATAATATAAAAAGTAGTTTTACTTCAGCTATCATCGATACGTGCTCTCCATTCAGGGCTTCATTTACCAATACTTCTAAGTTTGGTAAGAATCCTGCCAATGCATCCTTCTTCTGGGATTTTGGCGATGGTACAACATACACCGGAAATACACCACCTGTTAAGAATTTTCCTGGTGGCGGAACATATACCGTGAAGCTGGTGATGACAGACCCGACTGCCTGTAATTCTCCTGATAGTAGTAGCGTAATATTGACCTTCAGGGATGATAGCGTGAAAGCAGGGCTTGAAGTGCCGGCATTGATATGTGTGTCTGACTCGTTCCGCCCAACTAATACATCCAAAAACGCTGTGACATACCAATGGGATTTTGGTGATGGGAATACCTCTGCAGCATTAGGCCCGGCTCATAAATATGATACGGCAGGTACCTATACAGTCAGTCTTTGGGCATATAACCCAACTACCTGCAATAAAGTAGATTCGGTATCGATGACGATAACGGTAAAAGAATCGCCTATTGCAGACTTTACATATGTGCCGTTAGTACCCATTACCAACGAACCGCATGTGTTTACCAACAGGTCTGTAAATGCGGTGAGATTCAACTGGAATTTTGGTGATGGTACAGGAACGGAAGAGAATAATCCGACGCATTTGTACAAAAAATCGGGCACCTATAATGTATGCCTGGTGGCGTATAACCAGGAAGGCTGCACAGATACCGTGTGCAAACCCGTAACAGCGGATATATATCCTGTGGCCGATTTACCAACAGCATTCAGCCCGAATGGTGATGGCAAAAATGATATCCTGTTTGTTCGCGGTGCAGGTGTGCAAAGCATGAACCTGAAGATATACAACCGCTGGGGCCAGCTGGTATTTGAATCGAACAGCCTGGATGTAGGTTGGGATGGTACTTATAAAGGAAAGAAACAAGAGATGGAAGCATACGCCTATGTGCTGAATGTAACTTTTACAGATGAGACGACGCTCTATAAACGTGGGAACGTGACATTGCTGAGATAAGTATTGACTACCTTTTTTAAACGAAAGTCATGAAATTGAACAAGCTGAAAATATATAAAGCAGGTATAAAAGCTGCAGCTGCAATGACGCTAACAATAGTGTCGGCCGGCAATCTGCAGGCGCAAGGCATTCATTTTTCGCAATACTACAATGCGCCTTTGCTGGTAAACCCTGCCAATACAGCCCTGATGAGTGAGAATGATTACAGGCTGGGCCTCAACTATCGCAACCAGTGGAATAAAGTGCCTGTGCCTTTTAAAACGGTATCTGCTTTTGCCGATATGCAAGCTTTTCGTGCGGCTAATGAAACCAACTGGATGGGTATTGGTTTTGCTTTTTTCAATGATGTGGCCGGTGATGGCAACCTGACATTGAACCGTGGTGATGTGTTTCTTGCCTACCATGTGCAAACCAATGATAACTTTATGATATCAGCAGGTCTTTCAGCTGGTTATGGCAGCAGGAATGTGAACTATGATAAGCTCACCTTCAATGAGCAATGGAATGCCGGCCAGTTTAAATTTGACAGAAGCCTGCCGAATGGCGAAATGATAAATGGTACGGAAATGAATAATATCATTAAGACCAACTACCTGGATATTGGTGCAGGCGTAAACTTCGCATATTTTCCTAACGAGCTGATATATGTGAAACTGGGTGCCGGTGTAGCGCACGTAAATACACCAACCGAAACATTCTACAACATGACCAACGAAATAGGTATCCGCCCTTCCGTGAACCTCGATGGCCAGTTTGTGATAGCTAAGAGTGTTACGCTCAATCCATCTGTTTATTATACTACCCAACAAGGAGCATACCAGATAGTGGGCGGCACGCTGGTATATGTGTATATAGGCGATGGTAGCAGTAGCAATGGTAACAGCAGCAAGACACTTGGTGTAATAGCCGGCGGGCATTATCGCTATAAAGAAGCTTTTATTGGTAGCCTGGGTCTTGAATATGTTGGCCTGAAATTTATGACAAGTTATGATTACACAACATCTACCTTAAGTCCAGAAAACAATGGGAACGGAGCATTTGAGTTTTCAATTATTTATACCGGTAAATATGGCGAAAGAAGACGATCGGCCAGTAATATGAACTGTCCGCGCTTTTAACAAAATATTACTTTTTAAAATACAACGTCCATTATTACTTTTATACCAATTACTTAGCGCATGGAAAAAGAAAAATATAAAGTACTGCTTGTAGAAGATGATACCAACTTCGGGCAAGTGCTTAAGAATTATCTGGAATTGAATGATTTTGTAGTGGAACTGGCACGTGATGGTATTTTAGGATTGGCCGCCTTTCGTCGAGAAAAATTTGACATATGCCTGCTGGATGTAATGATGCCTAACATGGACGGATTTACACTGGCAGAAGAAATAAGAAACGTAGACCCGGATATTCCTTTGTTCTTCCTATCGGCCAAAAGCATGAAGGAAGATATACTGAACGGCTATAAGCTGGGTGCAGACGATTACATCACTAAGCCATTTGATAGTGAAGTATTGCTGCACAAAATAAAAGCCATCATGAAGCGCAACCAGGAGCTGCAAGAAAAACAGCATGCGCAGGTTGAGTTCAATATTGGCCGTTATCATTTCAATAGCAAACTGCGTACACTGCAATTTGAAAGTGCTGACCCTCAAACACTGTCTCCTAAAGAGAACGAGCTGCTGCTGATGCTGTGCGAGTATAAAAACGACCTGCTGCCACGCGAGGCTGCCTTGAAACGCATATGGGGTAGCGATACTTACTTTAACGGACGCAGTATGGATGTGTATATAGCCAAGCTGCGCAAATACCTGAAAGAGGACAGCGCCGTAGAGATAGTGAATATTCATGGTAATGGCTTCCGACTGGTAGTGCCTGAATAATAATAAAGCCAGCTTATAAGATAACGGTAGCTGTTTTACTTACTTGTAAAACAGCTACTTTCATTTTGGTTTTTGCCTTACATTTACGGCCTCATGAGGCATTTACCCAATCTGCTGACATTAACCAATTTATTTTGCGGGTGCATAGCAATTGCATTTATATTGAACTCACAGCCCTACCTGGCCAATGTGAATGGTATGGAATATTGGGTATTGGGCACAGAGCAGGCTTACCTGGGCAGTATATTTATAGTGGTAGCAGCAGTTTGCGACTTGCTGGATGGTTTTGCTGCACGCTCCCTGAAAATATTTTCGCCAATAGGTAAAGATTTGGATTCGCTGGCCGACCTTGTTTCTTTTGGCGTAGCGCCCTCTATGATATTATTTAAAATGCTGTGGGCAAGCTATATGGCACAGCAGGATGCGCTGGATGCGGATATGATAATGATGGCACCTGCATTTCTTATAGCTTGTTTTGGTGCTTTACGTTTAGCACGTTTCAACACCAATGCTGCCGCACAGAAAAATTATTTCAATGGAATGCCCGTACCGGCTGTGGGCCTGTTCATAGCATCATTACCGTTGGTTAATTTATACAACCCGCTGAACCTGGGTGCTGTTTTGCAGAATAAATGGGTTATTTATCTCATCATTGGCCTGTTTAGCTGGCTGATGGTATCGAAAGTAAGATTTATAAAACTGCTGCCTGCACAGTGGAGGCTGGCTGAAATGTGGCCACAGGCTGTTATAATTGCAGGTGGTTTGACAGCTATTCCATTCTTACAGGTAGCAGCATGGCCTTTTGCATTTATTCTCTACGTACTTTTGTCGCTGATTTACAAACCTAAGGAAGCGTAAAAATTTATTTTAAGATGAAATATACTGCTCATATTAATGTGATGCCTTTGAAAGAATTGCTGGACCCTCAAGGTAAAGCTGTGAATAATAGCCTGCACAACCTGGGCCTTGGCCAGGTGCAGGATGTGCGTATTGGCAAGCACATTACGCTTTCTATCGATGCGGCATCTAAAGACGAAGCGCAGAAGCTGGCTGAAGATGCCTGCAAAAAACTTCTGGCCAATCCGGTAATGGAATCATTCGAGTTTACAGTTACCGAAGGGTAGTCACTCATATTTAAATAATGCGTTTATACCTGGTTCCATCCCCGATAGGAAACCTCGGCGATATATCCTACCGCGCGGTAGAGGTATTGAAGGCTGCCGATGTTATTCTGTGTGAGGATACGCGTACCAGTTCAGTATTGCTAAGGCATTACCAGATACAAAAGCCACTCACGCCATACCATCAGCACAATGAGCACAAAGTGCTGTCACATATCATTAGCCAGTTGCAGGAAGGAAAAACCTTTGCGCTGATAACAGATGCAGGCACACCGGGCATTTCAGACCCGGGTTTTTTGCTGGTGCGGGAATGTGTGCGGAACGAAATACCTGTAGAATGCCTGCCGGGGGCTACCGCTTTTGTGCCGGCACTGGTACAGTCGGGCATACCGGCAAACAGGTTTGTGTTTGAAGGTTTTCTGCCGCTGAAAAAGGGCCGGCATACCATGCTGACACAACTGGCTACAGAAGAACGGACCATCATCCTGTACGAATCGCCCCACCGGCTGGTAAAGACATTGAAAGAGCTGGCTACCTATTTTGGTGAAGAGCGCTATGCAGCGGTATGCAGGGAGCTTACCAAAATGTTTGAAGAAACAAGAAAAGGTACCCTTAGTGAACTGGCTGCGCATTATGAGGCCCATGCCCCCAAAGGAGAAATAGTGCTGGTAATAGCCGGTAAAGAATAAAAAAACTAAAGCCCTGCAATGCAGGGCTTTAAAGTTATGTGTACTGACTAAAGATTAGTGTTTAGTAGTATCAACAGCAGCAGCTGTAGTGTCAACTGCAGGAGCAGCAACTGTATCAACTGGAGCTGGAGCAGCTTCAACTGGAGCAGCCATTGTAGTATCTTCAGCAGGAGCTTCAGATTCGCTGTTACCGCAAGAAGCTACGAACAGACCCATAGTCAGGGCGAAAATGCTTAATTTAACGAATTTCATGACTTAATTTTTTTAGATGTTTCCAATTTATACCGCAAACAGAAAAAGGTAACCCGGTAAAACAGGAAATTTTTTAAAAAATTTAGAAAAATCAGAAAATTTAAATTTAATGTATTGGTTTTCAATAAATTAAATCATTTTAAATTGTTTTTGCCGTACAGCCTTTAGAGTGTCTTATCTTTATATCGCCAAGATGCCCCACCTGAAAACGGAATAAATATTACAAAAAAGAGGGTTACTTTTTTTAAAAAACAGGATTAATAAGTGCAAGGTCATTTGGATACAGAGCAATTGTTGTTGACGAGCCTGGCGATGGGCGACCGGGTAGCTACCGAGCAGATATACAACCAGCATTATCCTGTAGTTACAAAATGGATACAGAATAATGGTGGTGCTGAGCCGGATGCTGCTGATATATACCAGGAAGCCATGGTGGTGCTGTACGAAAAATCGCAGGATGAGTCTTTCAGGCTTAGCTGCAGAATAGGTACCTATCTTTTTGCCGTAAGCAAACATTTATGGTATAAAAAAATAGCCCGCCAGCAAAAATCACCGGGATTATTGCCGGACAGTGCAGAATACGACGACAACAGGGACTGGGCTTATGAAGACGATATTAATGCGCACAAAGAGCGGGAGTTGTACTACAGTCAGTTGAATACTGCTTTAGAACAGTTAGGAGAGCCTTGCAGGTCTTTATTAAAGGCCTTTTATCATGAGGATAAGAGCATGCAGGATATTGCGACCAGTTTTGGATACACAAATCCTGAGAATGCAAAAACTCAAAAGTATAAATGCCTCGGCCGCTTGCGTAAGATTTTTTATAACGCCGGGGTGAAATAAAAGGAGTACGAATTATGTTGACGGAGCATAACATATGGCAATTGGCAGAAAGATATGCTGACGGTACCCTACCGCAGCAGGAACTGGATGCTTTAGAGCAAAAGAAGGCTAGTGATAGTGCATTTGCTACAGAATTTAATGAGTGCCTGAATGTCATGCGTTCTATGAACGATGCCGGCAAACAGGCCCGCTTTCGCAATACCCTGAAGGATATACAGGCTGCCAACACCGCAACTGCCAAACCACTACGCACCATACCATTGCATCAGCACTACTGGCGTACTGCTGCGGTAGCTGCGGGTATTGCACTGCTTACATCGCTGAGCACACTGTGGGTAACGCAGCATAACAATAACAAAATGGCATCGCAGTACAGCTTGCTGAAACGAGACCTTGAAACATATAAGCGTTCTCAAAGCAGGTTGATTAACAACATTCAGCAACAACAGCAAAATACGCCTGCTGCTGAAGTGCGTTATACCGGTACCGGTTTTGCCCTTACCAACGATGGTTACTTAGTTACCAACTATCATGTGACAGAAGGGGCGGACTCTGTATATATACAAAGCCGCAATGGTAGCTATCATAAAGCCTATACTGTAGGTTACGACCAAAAGGCAGACATAGCGATATTGAAAATAGAAGATAAAGACTTCCGCTTTGGTAAAGGGGAGCTTCCTTATTCTTTTGCACCCAACAAAAGGAAACTGGGCACCAAAGTTTATAGCCTTGGCTTCCCTCAGGATGAAATCGTATATAATGAAGGTTATATAAGCTCAAAGAATGGCTTTGATGGCGATTCTTCTCAATACAGGCTGCAGATGCCGGCATATCCTGGCCAAAGTGGGGCACCTATTATAGACCCGAACGGTAACGTGGTGGCTATGATAACCGGTAAAGATGCATCCAGCGAAGGAACTACCTATGCTGTTAGCTCTAAAGCACTGATGACCCTGGTGCAATCGCTGCCAAAATCAAATAATATCAAGCTGTCGAAAAGCAATAAACTGAATAACCTGACGTTGGAGCAGCAAATAGAAAAACTGGAATACTATACTTGTTCCATCAAAGTATATAAGAAATAGTTTGTACATATACATTTAGTTAGAAGGCAGCGGACGACCGCTGCTTTTTATTATCGGATATATGCTACGTACTGCAAAACGGGTTTATTGCATAACTTAGCGCCCTAATATAAAATGCTGCTGTGAGCGTAGTAGATAAGTTTTTAAATAGCAGGCAGAAGAATACAAAGGCCGAGATGGCTTTTGTAGATCATATAGAAGAATTGCGGTGGCATATCATACGCGCCCTGGCTGTTGTTATCATTGCATCTATCGTTGTTTTCTTCAATATAGAACGTGTTTGGGATGGCATCATTATGGGGCCGGCACATCCTGATTTTATATCATACAGGGTGCTTTGCAAACTGGGACAAAAGATAGGTACGGATGTACTATGCCTGCAGGATTTTAATATCGAGTTTCAAAATACACAGCTATCGGGCCAGTTTATGATGAGCTTTTCCACCTCTTTTATGGTAGGGTTCATCGTAGCTTTTCCATACGTGTTTTGGGAATTCTGGAGGTTCATCAAACCGGCACTGAAACCGAGCGAACTGAAATATGCACGCGGTATCGTTTTCTGGAGCTCATTGTTGTTCTTTACAGGAGTACTATTTGCGTACTACATAGTTACACCCTTTACCATCAACTTCTTTGCTACGTATCAACTAAGCCCTTTGTTCAAAAACATCATTACCATATCGAATTATTACGATACGATGAGCGACCTCATACTGGGTATGGGGGTTGTTTTTGAATTACCTATCGTAGTTTTCTTCCTGTCGCGCATTGGGTTACTCACCCCTCAGCTAATGAGGAGCAAGCGCAGGTATGCCATACTCATCATTTTTGTATTGGCTGCTGTAATTACCCCACCCGATTGGTTCAGTATTTGGCTGGTTGCTATACCTTTGCTTGTACTTTATGAGGCAGGTATTACCATCAGCGAGCGTGCCAATAAAGAACGCCAGAGAAAGCAACGATTAAAAGAAAATTATTAAGAGTTATGCGACCAACTGTTTTTGATCAGAAATTGCCACTTGCTATTGGCTGCGACCATGCAGGTTTTGAATATAAAGAGGCTCTGAAAGCCATGCTTATCCAGGAAGGCTGGACGGTGGAAGACAAAGGTACCTATAGTGCAGACAGTACGGATTATGCGGATTATGCACACCCTGTAGCCGAAATGGTGGCAACAGGTGCAGCGGCTGCAGGCGTGCTGATATGTGGCAGTGCTAACGGCGTATGCATGACAGCCAACAAGCATAAAGGCATACGTGCGGCACTATGCTGGGAAGATGAAATAGCAGCTCTGGCGCGTCAACACAATGATGCAAATGTGATATGCATACCGGCACGTTTTGTATCTATAGAGCTGGCAGGAAAAATGACAGATACATTCCTGTCAACGGCATTTGAAGGAGGCAGGCACCAACGCCGTGTAGAAAAAATAGCACTGTAATCTACCTATAAATATAATGCGTGATTGATACGTGTAAAGTATCAATCACGCATTTTTTATGCTTTTCAATGTCAAAATGTAACAGCTATCAGCTAAATAACACATGACATAATTTCTTTATTATAAAAGTTATTTGTTCTTTTGCAGTAGCATATAGAAGGGATTTTTTTACATTCTTATTACGAAATGCACCTGTTGGCATGAAAAATGTTAAATATTGTTAACAAAGATAGAATCAAACTCCATTAATATGAGAAAATTTACACTTACTATTGGTTTGGCTGCTATGCTGCCGGTTGCCGCCAATGCCCAGCGCTATTTGGGTATTGCCACCAGCAACTGGAGCGGTACTAACAGCTTGTACCTCAATCCCGCTAACATAGCAGATTCACGACACAAGTTCTCGATTGATGTAATTTCTGTAAATGCGGGTGTTGATAACAACCTGGCGAAATTCAATGCAGGCGATGTAGCCAGCAAATTGTTTAACGACGAGGATCTGAAATCGGCTTTCAAATACCAGGATAAGGAAAAATTCAGCCTCATGGCTCCTTATGGTGAAGTACGCGGACCCGGTTTTATGGTGAGCATTGGTACCAAGCATAGCCTTGCGTTAACAACACGTGTACGTGCATTTAACCAATTCCACAATTTTGACCAGAGCTTATATAAAACGATAGTTGACTCAACTTTCGATCCTGAGCAAAGTGCAACTATCAAATCGAGTGAGTTTAACTGGACAGCTCATTTGTGGTCTGAATTAGGGTTGAGCTATGGTGCCGTTATCTGGCAAAATAGTAAAAACCAATTGAAAGGTGGTATTACAGCCCGCTACCTGATGGGTGCCGGCTACATCAGTGCTACCAGCAATAATCTGAATGCAACCTATCAGTATCAGAACAATAATGCACAACTGGTGGTGAGCAATTCTGATGTGCATTATAGCCAGGGCGGTGCAAACCTGAATGGTGAATTCAGCGATGCATTTGATAATATAGGTACCAATTCGGGCAAAGGTTTTGGTCTAGACTTGGGTGTGGTTTATGAATATCGCCCTAAGGCACAGAGTTATAAGTATGACATGGATGGCAAGACAGGCATCACAGATAATAGCCGCAACCAATACCTGCTGCGTTTTTCTGCTGCGGTAACAGACATTGGTTCATTGCGTTATAAAGGCAATAACAAGCAGGTAAACTTTAGTGGTAGCGGCACTATAGTTGGCAGCGAAATAGAAGATAAGATAGATGATTATGATGAGTTCAGGAATTACCTGATATCAAAAGGGTTTAAAGCTGACTCGAGCACCGGTAGTGCTACGAAAGTATACCTGCCTACAATGCTTGTAGCCAGCGTTGATGTAAACGTAGCCAAGAACTTTTATGTGAATGCTATGTATATGGGTAACGTGGCTGATCGTAGCCGCACGGGTAATACTAACTATAGCCAGTTTACAGTAACACCGCGCTACGATATCCGCCAGTTCAGCTTTGGCTTGCCTATTTCATATAATGCATTATCGCAAAACCTGAAGGTTGGCGCAGGTGTGCGTGTGGCCGGCTTCTTCATTGGCAGCGATGACATGCTTACTTTCTTTGGCGATGGCTACGGCATGAACATGTACTTTGGTGCATATGTACCAATCAACAAACGTAAGCCACGCGATAGCGATGGCGACCAGGTATCGAACCGTAAAGACAAGTGTAAGAATGAAAAAGGTGTATGGGAAATGCAAGGCTGCCCTAACCCCGATAAAGATGGTGACGGCATACTGGATAAAGATGATAAATGCCCCGATGTGGCCGGTAGCAAAACAGCCATGGGTTGCCCGGATGCTGACCTGGATAGCGTAGCAGATGCAGAAGACCGTTGCCCTCAGGAAGCCGGACTGGTAGCTATGCAAGGCTGCCCTGACCGCGATCTGGATGGTGTGGCTGATATGGATGATGCTTGTCCCGACCAGGCTGGTTTAGCTCAGTACCAAGGCTGCCCTGATACAGATGGCGATGGCCTGGCTGATAATAAAGATAAATGCCCGAATGCTGCAGGACCGGTAGCAAATGAAGGCTGCCCTGATACAGACAACGATGGTGTAGCCGATCACCTGGATAAATGCCCGGTAGTACCTGGTACAGTAGCTAACCAAGGCTGCCCTGAAGTGAGCGTAGAAGTGAAAAAACGCCTGGCATTTGCGGCTACCGCTATACAGTTTGAAACAGGTAAAGCGGTTATCAAGAAAACATCTCATAAACTGCTGAACGAAATCGTTAAGATACTGAACGATTATCCTGATTATATGATGACCATAGAAGGACATACGGATAACGTAGGTAATGATGCATTTAACATGAAGCTGTCAAAAGACCGTGCAGCATCTGTTAAGAATTACTTCGTATCAAAAGGTATATCCAGCGACAGGCTGACAACGGATGGCTTTGGTGAAACAAAACCTGTAGCCAGTAACAAAACTGCCGCAGGACGTGCTAAAAACCGTCGTGTAGCAATGGACCTGAAGCTGAAAGATTAATTACGATAAAACATGAAAAGCAAAGCGGGGTAATTATTTACCCCGCTTTTTTTTATGAAACATCGACCCCTGCTTTAATTAAAGCACATAGTAAGCATTCTTAGGGTTTGCAGCTACTTCTTCCAGTATGCTATGGTCATTCAGCATTTGTTTAAGATCTTTTTCTATGTTTTTAGATATGGCTGTCATGGGTGTATCAGTAGGTTTGTTCTCGAACGGGTCTTGCAGGTGAATAGCCATTTTTTCTATCAGCATAAAAGAGGCCGCAATAGCTATCACCACCGGTATTTCCATGAATCCAAAATATTCGATCAGGCCGAATGGCAACATCATTATAAACAGGTTCATGGCAAAATGTATATACATACTATAAGTAGCAGGAAATACTGTATTCTTTATACGTTCACATTTACCCATAGAGTCGCACAGGCGCGTAATTGACCGGTCTAATTCCACCTGTTGATATTCATTGATCCATCCCATTTCCAAAGCATAGTTGATATCTCTGCCATGCATTTCTAGTATGGCAGCGGGTGTATTGGTGTATTTAGATACAACATTTATTTCCTCTTCAACCATATAAGGTTTTAGCACAGGCAATGTTTTTTCTTTACGGAGCGAACGTGCTAATGCAAAGCACCAACCCATTTGCCTGCGTATAAACCGTTCCTTGAACTGTTGCGTTTCAATAGAATTATATTCATTATTGTTATTCACAAATGTTATGATTTGCCGCGCCAATGAGCGGGAGTCGTTCACAATAGCCCCCCACACAATACGTGCTTCCCACCACCTGTCATATGCCTGGTTCGATCTGAAGCCCAGCAGTAGCGATATGACTGTACCGAGTATCATTGGTACACTAAGCGGTATGGTTATGCGTGTAATGTGGAAGGAATCGTAAAGTGCAGCTATCACAATCGAGTATATGGAAACAACGATTACACCAGCCTTTATTTTTCCGAAAATGTATTTGAACGGTATCTTATTTCTCAGTAACATAACTCTTCTCAGTTTGAAATAGTTTTATTTCATTTCTATTCATCATACTGATTGCAGAAATGTCAACTTCTTTTTTGCTTTTTGCTGATATTACATCCAGCGGAAAACCGGTTTTTCTAAATAGCGGAAGCATTTCAATGCTTTTAGCCATAGACAGTTGCAAAACACTATCTGCAATAAAAATTACATGATCTACTTTTTCGCCCTCCAGCAGGTTTTGCAGATAAGCTGCTGTATTTCCGTATCCAAATTTTACAGTTATGGAATGTATACGGGAAGTATACCTGTTCTGTAATATCTGGTAAGCTTCTTTAAAGTTTTCGCTGATAGCATGGTGGGGCCTGCTGCGTTTATATGCAAACAGTATATCGGTGATATCGTGCGATGGTGCCAGTAAATGAAATAAAGTAATTTTTAACTGTGTATCGCCATACTTAGCTATGGCCGCATATACTGCATTCAGCGATTGTATTGAGAAATCTGTCGGTATTAAAAGGTGCTTCATAACTACATTTTTTTAGAGTACAAAAATGTAGCTGCCAGGTTAGGATGCCGTTAGATACAGGTAAAAATGTGCAAAGAATCTGGTAAGAAACAGGTAAGAAATGTTAAGCTCTTTTAACGCATCACTTATAAAACGTACAACGGCAATGTTATTTTGATCTTCGTACCTACATTTTCTTCTGATGTAACCTCAAGTTCGCCATTGTGCATGCGTATTATATTTCGGGATAACGGGAGGCCGATGCCATAGCCATTGAAACTACCGGTATTGGATGCGCGAAAGAAAGGCTCATATATATACGCAATTTCGTTTTTAGGTATGCCGATACCATGGTCTTCTATTATTAATATTACTTTTTGATGCGAAGCCGCAAGCGTGATTTGCACCGGCTGATTACGAGAATATTTACAAGCATTCAGCACAATGTTTGCCAAAGCCAGCTCCAGCAACTGTTGATTACCTTTTACCAGAAGCTTGGTCTGGTCTTCCGGAATCAGGGTCAGGTTGATATATACATTGTTTTCCGGAATGATATTGTCAACATTTTCTTTCACAATGAAAAGTACTTCATCAATGCGCAGTTGTTTAAATTCCTGATTTTTGCCATTATAACCCGTTTGTGCCAGATGCAAAAGGCTGCCGGTTATCTTTCTCAGGCGTTCTGCTTCTGACAGTATAACATGTAATGAACCGGCATATTCGTCCATATTTCGTGGTTTGCTTAAGGCATATTCAGATTCCCCAATAATTGTGGTAAGCGGCGTATTAAGCTCATGAGATGCGTTACTAATGAAATTCTTCTGTGTTTCAAAAGCAGACTCAAGCCTGTCGAGCATATTATTAAATGTTTTGGCCAGGTTAGCTATTTCATCTCTGCCAATTTCCGGTGTTGGTAAACGAAGGTGTAGTTGGCTAGCGCTTATATCCTGCATTTTCTGGGTGACACTTCTGATAGGTTTCATAACGATATTAGAGAACCACAAACCAATAAGCAGTGAAATAAGGGAAGTGGATATGATACTGATAATAATGGTGGTGCGGAAGTTATACAGGAATGCATCGATAAATTCATTTTTTGCTGAAATGACCACAATATATTTGCTGGTATCATCACCGTAAAGATGGGCCAGGTAAAAAATACTGTTATCTCTATAACGTGCTTTACCAGTTGATATGGCCTCTTTAAAGAAGTTATCATCAACTTTTAGTGGGTTGCTGCCGGGTTGGTTTGTAGTCGGGTCAACGGGTATAATGTATTCCTTTTCATTGGGTAAAGTTTCAAGATGCAGTTTACGTATTTCTTCATAGGCGCTGGTGCCCATTGCAGCCTTTTCAAACTCTGTTTTTGCCGCAATTATAGCACGTATCTCTAAACGTTTGTAAAAATCTTCAAAGGTATTCTGGTTTACGAAATAGTATTCTACCATACTCACCAGTAATACGATACTGATAGTAAGTGTAGCAAATATCAAGGCCGTTCTGTGTTGTATTTTCATATCAACTTTCTTTCAGGATGTAGCCCATGCCAATAGATGTATGTATTAACTTATTGTCAAAGTCCTTGTCTATCTTTTTTCGCAGGTAGTTAACATATACATCTACTACTTTGGTATTCATGTTAAAATCCACGCCCCATACATTTTCCAGTATATCCATACGGGATACCAGCCTTCTTTTATTGGTCATCAGGTATTTTAATAACCTGTATTCTGTGGCAGTGAGTTCTATTTTTTGCCCCGCACGTACAGCAGTTTTATCTTTCAGGTTCAGTACCAGGTCGGCTATCTGTATTTGTTCGGGGTTATTCTCTGCATTGTTTAAACCAATATTGTTATTTCGACGGATCATGCTGCGTACCCGCGCTAATAGTTCTGCAAGTTTATATGGTTTTACTAAGTAGTCATCTGCACCGCTATCCAACCCTGTAACAATATTTTGTGTAGTGCCTAAAGCAGTAAGCATCAGTATGGGAACAGTACTGCCCGATGCACGTATCTTACGACATACCTCAAGCCCATTAATGCCCGGCAGCATAATATCAAGCAGGATAAGATCGAAATTGTTTTGTAAAGCCATATCCAAACCGGTGCTGCCATCGGGCGCAAGGCTTACTTCATACCCTTCTTCAGAAAGGCTACGTATAATAAGCGATGCCACGTGTGCTTCATCTTCTACCAATAAAATAGTATTCATAGCTATACAATGCAATGTTATTGCTCTACGCAATATAATACATGTAGCTTTTATAGCCCTATGTCTGTAACGGCTCCGGCCCGGATTTTGAAGTCGCGGTATATCTCCTGGCCCACTTTTATGAACAAAATGCGGTAATCGCCCTCTGGTAGCGGTATGCGGTTTTGAGTATCCTTTTCCAGTTGTTTAGTATAAAATCTATAATTACCCTCATGCATGTAAAACAAGGTAGCAGCAGAAATGGAAAAGCCTTCAGATACCTTCAGATAGCCATTTATAACGCCATCCTCATTATCCGATACGATCATCCTGCTTTTTCTTGCTGGCTTTACGTCTTCTGTGGGTTGCGGCTTAGGTTGTATAGTATCGGTGAATACTACTACAGCTTTTACAGGTTGAACGGGAGTTGGTTTAGATATTTTTGGTGCAGATGGTTTGGGCAACTCCTCCTTTGTTTCAGCTCTTTTAAGGTGAGGCACATTACAGCAATTCCTCTGCAGCTCTTTTATAATGCGGGGAATATCGGCAGCCTGAGTAACCGTATATGTTTTGCCTAGGCAGGCATATTCATTCTTAGCGCCGGCATCGTTCGTAAGACTGATGGTGCAGATAGGTGGCAATTTTGCTTTAAGGTTTTGAGCAACATTACATATATCATTACCGCAGCTTTCGCCACCGTCTGTAATTATTACGATGCTATACTGGTAGTGATCTGTATTTGAGAGGTCGTATTTTACAGCTTCCTCCACTGCAAACGCTGTATTACTGATGCCTTTAGGCTTCAGGCTCAGCAGGCGCAGCTCCATCTGTGTAGCATTATCACGACTAAACATTACTTCCATCTTTGTATCAAAACAATCGTTTTGAGAAGGTGCGGATTGTTGGCCATAGGCACGCAATGCAAATTCTACCTCGTAATTCCTGCTGTATGTGCTGTCGATAAGTGCGTTAATGAATGCGCTGGCGGCTTTATATCGAGTAGTGCTGTCATCCCATGCCCTGCTCATGCTCGATGAAGCATCGAGCAATACAAGTATACGATTGCCTTTAGCTGCCTGTTGTGCAAAAGATAACTGTTTTCCGAAAAGGAATACTGGTATTAAAAGCAATTTGCAGGCTGCGGATAAAAACTTCATTTTGAGGAATAAGCGCAATGATAGGCCATTTTTCTTTAATGCTTTGCCAATATCATGCCCGGGTAACATGGGCTTTGTATAGGCATGGGCTTTTGACAGCGGTAAATAATCAATAGATTTGTAAAAATTGACAAGCAGGGAATGTTATCCAGGTTATTTGGCTTTAAGAAAAAAGATGCTGATGATGCAGCGCATGCAGGTGATACTGAAAAATACGGAAACTGGTCTTTCATAGGCACAGACATACACTCGCACCTAGTGCCGGGGGTGGATGATGGCGCACAGACCGTAGAAGACAGTATCCAGCTGATAGAACAACTGCGTGGAATGGGTTACCGCAATATCATTACTACCCCGCATATAAAATTTGACCACTATCCTAATAATCCTGCTACTATCAATGCCGGCCTGCACACCCTGCAGCAAGCCCTGCATGAGCGTAATATAGATATGCCTGTAAAAGCTGCTGCAGAGTATTACATTGATGACCACTTCATGCAAGTACTGGAAAATGAGCCATTGCTGACAATAACGGATAACCAGGTATTGGTGGAAATATCGTTTATGTTTGAGCCGGTGCGCTTTGGTGAAATACTTTTTAAGATACAAACCAAAGGATACAAGCCTATATTGGCGCACCCTGAGCGTTATGCTTATTATCACGGCAATATAGAAGCCTATCGCGAATTGAAAGAGCGTGGTTGTTACCTGCAATTGAATACCATTGCCCTGACGGGTTATTACGGGCGTTCTGTAAAACTGGCTGCCGAAGATCTGCTGGCAAATGGCCTTTATGATTACTGTGGAACGGATATGCACCATATACGTCATGCAGAGGCATTGCGTAAGGTGATGCAATCTTCCATCATGCCTACATTGCAACGCTATCCTTTCCTGAATTCAAAACTAGAACTGGTATAAACCAGGTTCATTTGTTTTCTATTAGTTAACGAGCGGCCATTTCTTAGTTTACATAAGCGGCCATGCTATATTTGTCCTATTGTTATATAGCGGGAAATATTCCTGCCTACACCTGACCACTTATGTCTAAAAAAATACTTGTTACCGGTGGAGCCGGTTATATAGGCGCCGTTCTTACACGCCAGCTACTGGATAAAGGTTATAAAGTGCGTGTTATAGATAGCCTGATGTACGGCGGAGAGCCTATCATCGACTTGCTGAACCTGCCTGATTTTGAATTTGTGAAGGGCGATGTACGCAATGAAGCAGATGTACGTAAAGCTATGGAAGGCATAGACTGCGTAGCGCACCTTGCTGCTATAGTAGGAGACCCCGCCTGTGCACAAAACCCCGAACTGGCAAAAACCACCAATATAAAGGGTAGCGAAATGCTATATAAGGTTGCCAACGAAATGGGTGCGAGCAAATTTGTATTTGCATCTACCTGCAGCAATTATGGCAAAATGGATGACCCTAACCAGTTTGTTACAGAAGAGTCTACGCTGGCACCGGTATCATTATATGCGGAAACGAAAGTAGCCGTAGAGCAATTCCTGCTGTCACAACCACAAAGCAATAATTGTAAACCCACCTGCCTGCGCTTTTCTACCGTGTATGGCTTGTCACTGCGTCCGCGCTTCGACCTGACGGTGAATGAATTTGCCAAGGAACTGGCCCTGGGCCGCGAGCTCGTAATATTTGGTGAGCAGTTCTGGCGCCCTTATTGCCATGTGTACGACCTGGCACGTTCGGTAGTAAGTGTAATAGAAGCCCCTGCTGAACTGGTATCTTTTGATGTATTCAACGTAGGTGATACATCTGAAAACTACCAGAAGAAAATGATAGTGGATGAAGTAGTGAAACTGATACCGGATGCTAAGATCAAGTATGTATCTAAAAACGAAGACCCACGTGATTACCGTGTGGCTTTCGAGAAAATAAAGAATAAACTGGGCTTCGAACTGATGTTTAAAGTACCGGATGGCATACGCCAGATAAAGAAAGTATTGGACGATGGATTTATTTTAAACCCAGACGATAACAAATACAAAAATGTATAACGAAGTAATCCGATTCATCCGCGAAACATTTAATGAACCCGAAGCATTTGTTCCTTTGCACGCCCCCTATTTTGGTGGCAATGAGAAGAAATACCTTTTAGACACCATCGATTCCACCTTTGTTTCTTCTGTAGGTGCTTATGTAAACCGGTTTGAAGAAATGATGGCTTCTATAACAGGTGCTAAGTATGCCATAGCCATCACCAACGGTACCACGGCACTGCAGCTGGCATTGGTGCTGGCAGGTACCCGGCGCGATGATGAAGTAATAACTCAGCCACTCACCTTTGTAGCTACGGCCAATGCCATTACACACAGTGGTGGCATTCCGGTATTTGTAGATGTAGATAAAGATACCATGGGTATGTCGCCGAAAGCACTGGAAAGCTTCCTTACTGAATACGCAGAAGTAAGAGATGGCCAGTGCTTTAATAGGCAATCGGGCAGGCGTATAGCGGCATGTGTGCCGATGCATACATTCGGGTTTCCATGCAGGATAGATGAAATAGCTGCCATTTGCGATACATATAAAATAGCTCTGGTAGAAGATGCCGCAGAATCATTAGGCAGCTACTATAAAGGACCGCACACGGGTACCTTTGGGCTGATGGGTACATTTAGCTTTAATGGTAACAAAACAGTTACCTGCGGTGGTGGCGGCGCTATTGTTACCAATGATGAAAAAATAGCACAGCATGCCAAGCATTTATCTACCACAGCTAAAATACCGCACCCGTATGAGTTTGTGCATGATGAAGTAGGTTATAACTACCGTATGCCCAACCTGAATGCAGCTGTAGCCTGTGCGCAACTGGAACAACTATCGATAATACTGGATAATAAACGTGCACTGGCAGAGATATACGATTCTTATTTTGCCGGTAAGGATATTCAATTTGTTACCGAAGGTACAGATGCCAGGGCCAACTATTGGCTGAATACTGTAGTGCTGAAAGACCTGGAAGCGCGCGATGCCTTTCTGAACGAAACAAATGGCAGCAAGGTAATGACACGCCCTATATGGAAGCTGATGAACAAACTACCCATGTATGCGCATTGCCAGGCGGGTGACCTGACCAACTCTTTATGGTTGGAAGACAGGGTAGTGAACATACCCAGCAGCTACAGGCCATAGGATACTTCCGTTCTGTTTCGTAGTTTGTAAACGGTTTGTTATCCATATGTTTACGGTATGTTATTCATAGCGAATTGCTTAATGTCTACTCTTGTGTGGTCTAACTTAGCGGGTACCATAGATTATCGTACACCACTACAAAAGATAAAATGACACACAATATTCAAAGGCACGTTATATACGAGCATCAATCTGTAAGAGATGCGCTTATAAAACTGAACGATCTGAAGGTAGACCCCATCCTGATAGTTGCCGATAAAAACCTGAAATTACTAGGCTCGCTTACCGATGGTGACCTGCGAAGGGGCTTCATCAATGGCCTGACTTTCGATAACCAGATAATAGAATACATACAGCCCAATC
>JANLJF010000100.1 GCA_029255605.1 Azovibrio restrictus | reverse complement strand
ATTTTATAGTGCCATTAGTTTTCGTTATGGCATAGATTTTTACAATCAAGAAACAAAACATAAAGCAGGAAACTGCCGGGCAATTGATTACGTACATACAAAAAAACAGAAGGATTATGATGCGAAAAATTTACTTGTCTTTACTGACCACAGCACTATTGGGGAGTGCGCATGCCCAGACACTGGTGGGCATTACAGCTGACGATAAAATATTTACAATGGCCAATGTATCATCACCGGGTGTTATCAGCACCCCGGTAAGCATTACTGGCATTACATCGGGCCAGGCCATTGTAGGTGCAGACTACAGGCCACTAACCGGTGAGTTATACGTATTAGGTTACAATGCTGTTAATGGCAATACACAACTGTATAGGGTAAATACTACTACTGCAGTAGCTACCGCTGTAAATGCATCGCCTATTGTACTGGCATTGGGTGCGGGCATGAATGTGGGTTTTGATTTCAACCCCGTGGTAGACAGGATAAGGGTAACGGGCAGCAATATGATGAACTACCGGCTAAACCCTGAAACAGGTGCCATAGCTGCTACAGATGCGAACCTGAACTTCGCAGTTGGCGACCCCAACTTCGGCACATCGCCGTCTATTGGCGCCGTTGCCTATACCAATAGCTATGTGGGCGCAACCACTACATCTTTGTACAACTATGATTATTTATTGAACGTGCTTACCAGGCAAGACCCGCCTAATGCCGGCACATTAAATACTATAGGCGCCAGCGGTGTTGTTGTAAATGCTGTTGCCAGCACTATAGATATGGATGTGTATATGGACCCGGTGACATTGAGCAATACGGCTTACCTGGCTGCTAATGTTGGCGTGAGTACCGATGACAACCTGTATACTATGGACCTTAATACCGGTACCGTAACCAGTCTGGGAACGATAGGCAGCGGGCTGAATGTGAAGAACATAGCTATCAGCATCAACCGTATATTGCCGCCCGTAACCGGTAAGATGGTATTCGGGTTACAGAAAGGAACCAATACACTGATATCATTTGACAGTGATAATCCACGTATGCTGCGCGGCTATGTGGCAATAACAGGTGTTACAGCCGGGCAAACTATTGTAGGCCTTGACTTCCGCCCGGCTACAATGGAATTGTATGCGCTGGGCTATAACCAGGCAAGCGGTCAATATCAATTGTATACTATAAACACGACTACAGGTGCAGCTATGGCTGTGAGTACAGCAGGCACGCTGAGCCTGGGCATGGATACACATGTAGGTTTTGACTTTAACCCTGTGGCAGACAGGATACGCGTGGTGAGCAGTGCCAATGGCATGAGCTATCGCCTGAACCCTGTGGATGGCAGTATTTCCGCAACAGATACCATACTGGTATATGCTACAGGCGATATAAGCTTTGGTAAAGCTACACGTATAGGTTCTGTTGCCTATACCAATAGCTATAAGGGAGCTACCAGCACTACTATGTTTGGTATAGATGATACGCTGGGCGCCTTTGTAAAAATTGACCCGCCTAACAGTGGTATGACATCTACAATCGGGCAAAATATTTTTGTATCGGCCATAGCAGATATGAGCACGGATATAGACTTCTTCTACGATTCTACAGCTTCCGCAAACATCGGTTTTATGACAGCCAATACAGGTGTTGCAGTGTATGATAAATTCTATACCATATCGAGCACCAACGGTATGCTGACACTGGTAAGTGACATAGGCCTTGGTGTGCCGGTTTCAGATATAGCCGTGCAACCGCAATTCAAAAATGCAGTAGGCATCAGCACAGTGACAAGTGCAAAACGTGTATTTGAAGTATATCCTAACCCCGCAACCAGTGAGATATATTTGATAGCAGAGGGTACTAACAATAAAACGCAGGTAGTAATAACGGATATAGCCGGCAGGGAGCTGAAGCGTATAGCTTATAACAGCCAGCGTATCAACATTGCCGACTTGCAAGCCGGTATATACTTTATAACACTGCAGGCTGATGGCGAGGTATTTGAATCTCAGAAGATAATTAAGAGATAACCATTGTCTTGTTATATTGAAACGGGCTGCAAATGCAGCCCGTTTCTTTTTAGTGTGCTCCTACATTCAAAAGTGCATTGATGCCTAACAGCAAGAACATAATGAATATGATGAATGAACCAATGAACCACAGCAGGCCAAACTTGACCAGCGTTTTAAACCAGCCCTGCTTGTAAAAGCGCAACATAGCCACATACAGGTATACGAAATAGCCCAGGTTAAGAAAAGATGCTATCGCACTGGCTAGACTGCCACAATTATGAAGGGTG
>JANLJF010000099.1 GCA_029255605.1 Azovibrio restrictus | reverse complement strand
ACCACCTGATGATGGGAAAATCACTTGCCATTGATATGCTATGCCTGTACCTGAACCTGAAGCAGAAAGAGATGTATTTGCACCGGGGCAAACTACCGTATTGGCAGGGCCGCCTGTTACAGCAGGTATAGCATGCACGGTAAGAGTGGCCGCAGTTGTGGTGTCTTTAGGATTACATGTACCCGTAACCACACAACGATATTGATAACCATTCATACTATACTGGGCACCAGTAATATTTAATGTAGTGGTGGTAGCACCGCTGTAAACACCTGAGTTTGAAACGTTTGCCCAGCTTGAGCCAGTATTTACCTGCCACCTGTACGTAACACCTGTGCCGGTAGCTGCTGCGCTGAATGTAGTATTTGCGCCGGGGCATATTGCTTTGTTAACAGGATCTGTAGTTACATTAGGAGGTGTATTCATTGTAATCGTAACCACATCGGAACTGGCAGAAGAAGCACACTCACCATTAATAAGACAACGGTACAGATAGCCATTCATGGAAGGCGTAGCACCGGTAATGGTTAGTGTAGCAGTATTAGCGCCGCTATATGTGCTGTTGTTGCCAATGTTCTGGAAGTTACTACCTGAGTTGTCATTTACGCGCCAGTTATATTGCAGGTTATTACCTGTTGCACCAACAGTGATCGTTGTATTGTCGCCGGGGCATAGGGTAAGAGAAGTGGGGGATGGCTGTGCCGTGATGGTTACCGGCACTTTAATTGTCAGCACTTTACCATTACTGTTCACATCGCAAGTGCCATGTGTAGTTTTGCAGCGGTATGTATAGCTGTTCATCGCAGCTGTAGCACCTGTTATTTTTAAAGTATCTGTAGTAGCGCCGCTATAAGTGCCGTTGTCTGTAATGCTACTATACCCGCTGCCGGTATTTACCTCCCATTGATAGCTGGTAGTATTGGTAGCTTTTACCACAAATATGGTATTGGTACCGGGGCATATGGTAGTATCTTTTGGTTGTTGTGTAATATTAGGACAAGCCAGGTCGAAGCCGAAATCTGCTAAAGCACCGTCTGCTGTTGGTGTGGTGGTAACCAGTGAGCCATACAAACGACCGGTGGACGTGCCGGTAGCATGAGCCAGGGAAAAGCCACTGGTACTGGAGCAACTGGCCTCTACAATAAGACTTTTCGTATTGTCATATGCATAAGGTGTTGGTAAAGTAACCTTTATCCATCCGCCCGTGAGTACGGTAAGGGAAGCTGAAGTAGCGGTGTAAACTGATGTAAGTCCGCTATTCCACGAAGTGCCCAGGCTATTGCCGCTTATCTGACCTAAAGATACAGATACATCTGCCAGCGTATAACTACCCGTGCCGGTATTGGTACGGAAGTAGATATCCGTAATATTGCTCGAGTGAGCAGTTGGGAAATCACTTGGCAGGTATAGCCATTGTACACGCTGATCGGTGGAGGAGTTAAAAGGTTCGTCGAGACTACTCGAACCTGACGCGTTGTTAAAATAAGACGGCTGGGCTGAAACTGTAAATGCCATTACCATCCATGCACAAAACGCCATCAGAGTTTTTACGGGTTTCATTTGTGTGTTTTTTGTGTGTTATTAGTATATATTAAACTCATTCAACAGGTAAAATTATTGTCATTTAGTAATAAAAAATAAATGTGTCTTTTTTTCATACATGCAGATTTTATTGATTTTTATGTAAAAATTAAATTGCATGCAAAAATCATTAAAAAAGGGTTAAAAAAATAAAAGCCCGGTATTTTTTAATACCGGGCTTTTTATGAATTAATTATTACTATTTATAATCTATTGCTTCGTAAAGCCTACCGTTTGGTTGATTTTCTCGGTTTCATTAACTACCTGCAGCATATAAGTGCCTGCAGCCAGTTGTTGCAATTGAATAACGGCAGAGTGCTGTGCATTCAACTCAAGCATATTGCTATACACAAGTTTTCCAAGTTTATCAAGTACACGTACCTGTGTAGCACCTTTCAGGTGTTTATCAAAACGGATATTTAACTGAGTGCCCTCTAATGGGTTAGGGAATACGCTCATGTTCAGGTTATCCTTTTCAGATACGTTACTTACAGCCAATGCAGGATCAACAATCAGTGTGCCAGGTTTACTGAATGTAGGTGCAGTACATACACCATCGATTACGCAGCGATACATATAGCCACTCATTTGGTAGGATACCGGCTGAATAGTCAGTACGTTACTTGTAACACCCATATATGTGTTGCTTTCTACCAGGTTGCGGAAACCGCTGCCATCCATTTTGTTTTCCTGCCATTGGTATTTAGTACCATTACCTGTAACAGTAAATGAAACTGAGCTGAAGAAACCTACATTGTATTTGTCAGGTGTTATGGATGGAGCAGCAGTTACTGCTAATGGAATATCTGCCGTATAAAACTCCTGGTTACAAATAACATTTTCAGAAACTGCACAACGGAATATATGGCCATCAATACTATCCGGTGCATCAGTAATACGCATAGAATCTGTATTAACACCGGAGTAAGGCGGAATGTTCAGCAGGTTGGCATATGTGCCGTCGCTTTTCTTGATCTGCCATTGGTAGCGCAGCGCCGTACCGCTTGCTTCTACGCCCAGCCTTGTATTGGCACCGGCACACATTGTTTTAGCATCTGTATGAGATAATATATCAATAGGTTTCAGAACTATCAGGCGACCGGCAAGTGAAGTAACCGTTGGTGTACAATTGCCTGTTATAATACAACGGTACCTGTAATTATTCATTTCCTTGCTGGCATTAACCATTAATGTTGCAGAGTTGGCACCTGAATAAGTGGTAGTTGAAGGTACAGAGAAGAAGCTGCCCGTACCAGTATCTACCTGCCAGTTGTATGTAATGCCGGAAGCACTGGCACCTACTACAAAAGCAGCTGTGGTACCGGGGCAAACCGTTGCATCGGTAGGGTGGTTGGCGATAGCCGGTAGTGTATTAACCGTCAGTGTTACACCGTTGGATATAGCTGCCGGTGTACAAGGTGTGCTTACAACACAACGATATTGATAGTTATCAATACTTAAAGGCGCGGCCGTAATATTGAGCCTGCTGGTTGTAACACCTGAATAAGGTGCCCCATTGGTAAGTGGTGTAAAGCCCGAACCATCATTTACTTCCCACTGATAGGCAAGTGGTGTACCACCCCCGGCAGAAGCATTTAGTATAAAGAACGTATTTGAGCCGGCACAAACGATCTTATCGACCGGTTGAGATGTTATGGTAGGTGCTGTTTGTATAGTTAAAGTAACAACATTTGTAGAGATACTTGGCGAACATGTACCGGCGATATTGCAACGGAAGTTGCCGGCCATAGTTGTTGGTGGGGCATTCAGGCTTAGCGTAGCCGTAGTAGCGCCGCTGAATACACCACCGTTGGTAACATTGGTCCACCCGCTACCTGTATTGGTTTGCCATTGATAAGTAAGGGCAGTACCCGTAGTGCCTGCAGTGAAAGAAGTGCTGCTGCCCTGGCAAATAGTACTATTAGATGGTTGTGATGTGATGGCAGGCTTGCCATACAAATTTAAAGTAGCTGTGCCGCTTGTAGCTGCGGGCGAGCAGCCGCCTGTTACCACGCAACGGTACTGATAACCGTTCATTGAGACCGATGGAGCTAGAACATTAAGCGTAGTGCCTAACTGGCCCGAATAACCTGCTAATGGAAGATTGTTCCAGCCGCTGCCGGTATTTACCTGCCATTGGTAAGATAAATTATAGCCGGTAGCCGATACTGTGAAAGATGCATTGATACCCTCGCATTGCGTAACTGAAACAGGATTGCTTGTTACTACAGGTTTGGCATTAACGGTAAGTGTTGCTGCATTGGTAGTTACCGGGGCAGCTGAGCAGGGTGAATTAAGTATACACCTGTATTGATAACCATTGAGGCCAAGCCCCGGTGTGGTAATGCCCAGGTTGGCAGTAGTAGCACCGCTGTAAGCCGCGCCATTGGTTACATTGCTCCATCCCGAACCATTGTTTACCTGCCATTGGTAGGTAACGCCTACTGTGGGCGAAACGACAGATATAGTGGTTGACGAGCTTTCGCAAGTTGCCGTGTTTTGTGGTTGGCTTGTAACAGGGATATTATTATTAACACTCAATTGAGCATAGCCGGTTTGTACGGCAGGCGTACAACTGCCGGTAACTACGAGTGTATAGAAATAACCATTCATGCCCACAGTAGCGCCGGTAATGGTAAGTGTGGGTGAAGTGGCACCGCTGTAAACACCACCATTGGTAATATTGGTAAAGCCGGCACCGTTATTCGCATTCACACGCCATTGGTAAGTAATACCCGAACCCGTTGCACTGCCTGAAAAGCTAACATTTCCGCCGGGGCATACAGTCATGCTTGTAGGGCCGGCTGTAATGGTAGGCAAGCTTAATACGGTAAGGGTGGCGGCATTGCTTGTAACCGTTTGGGCACAGCCGTTTGCTACCAACCTGTATTGATTAGCGTTAAGTGCTGTAGTAGCACCGGTGATAGTAAGGCTGGATGAAGTAGCACCGCTGTAAACACCACCATTGGTAAGATTGCTCCAGCCACTACCGCTATTTACCTGCCATTGATAGGTGAGGCCGGAAGGGCCGGTGGCCGCAGCAATGAATATGGTACTGGCGCCCGAACATATAGTGGTAGATACCGGATTGCCCGTAATGGCAGGCAATGCGCCTATAGTAAGTGTAGCTGCATTAGATGTGTTAGTGGTGGCACTACCGCCGCAGCTTGTCCCTACCAGCACGCGGTATTGATAATTATTCAAAGACGTGGTAACACCGGTGATATTTAAAGTAGCTGTAGTAGCGCCACTGTAAACACCGCCATTTGTAATATTGGTCCAGCTGCTACCGGTATTTACCTGCCATTGATAAGTAGGACTGGCAGCTAAAGCAGATGTTGAGAAAGAAACATTTGAATTGGCGCAAGCACTAATAGAACCCGGATGATGTATAATAACAGGTGTGTTGCAAATATTTACAGCATAGTCTTCGGTTTCGCCATATGTGTAACTTAGGCATGGGTCTGAAGATGTGAAATTGGTATTCCACCTTACACGCACCCGCATACCTACTGTACCAGGAGTAGCGCCGGATGGAACGGAAATGGTATTGGTTATTAAAGATCCGTTACCGGTACCCAGGTAGGTATATTCAGTAGTTTCAAATGCGCCATTGGCGTTAAAGTCTATCCATACACCTACATATTCAGTACCGCCAGCACCTACTCTTACACTCATAGAATAGGAACTGCCGGCATTTAGCGTAGGCGCAGATACCGACGACATATAATTGGCGTAGCCACCACTGCTGCAGCCGCTGCTATTGCTCAGGGTTCCGATACTTACACTCTCAATCTGGTCTGCATACGAACAATCGCCGGAACCGGGAGAGCAATAACAATTCAGCAGGTTATTATTTGTAACATATACCGGGTTTGAAATGCCGGAGTTGCCGCTACAGGTTACAATACAGCGGTAATACGTTGGTACATACTGTGGTGCACTGTAAGTGGCATTTGTTGCACCACTGATGTTTGTAAAAGCTAAGCCATTACCCGATGATTGCCATTGGTAGCTTACGCCGCTACCTGCGGTAGTATTTTGAAGCGACAAGCTAACACCATTAGATGCACAAACAGGATTGGCCGCTGCGATAGTATTGCCGGGGTTTGGTGTGCCCGAACATACGGGTGGGTATGTGGTGTATTGAATGTCATCCACATACATATTGCTGCCATATTCACTGATGCAATGAAATATCAGGTAATTGGTAGTGCCTGAAAAAGTAGACGGTATATTATAACTGTACTGGTACCAGCTATTGCTGCCCACAACCGGTGTAGATGTTGTAGGACGTGTAGCTGTACCTAATAGGGTAGCCCCCGTCATACTAGCAGATGTATTTACATATACTTCTACACGGTCGAGGGAGCTAAGCCAGGCTCCATCTCTGTATAGCCAGAAGCTAACTGTAGGCGTATTCAGCCCCCTGGCCGACAAGTCGAAGGCAGGAGTGATAAGTGCCCTGGAGCCACCATTTGCATCATAAGAATTAAGTTTCAGCTCGCCTGCACCGGAATGTGGCGATTGTGCAGGATTGGTACCACCTGTTACCCTTGATAAGGCAATGGCCGAACCGCTTGATTGAGCTGCGATGAGCACATTTGACCATCCGGTAGGTGGAAAGGTACTGGCATCGAATGATTCTGTTAGCACTACCTGTGATTGGGCATAGTAACAGGACAATAAGGAGATAAGAAAAATAAAACACTTCTTCATAAGCTACGCTTTAGGTTACAATACGGTAATAGTTTAACTATTTTGATTTATCTAAATTTAACAATCTTTTTATATGTCCATGTATTTTTAAAAATTTATAATCAATTTTTAATTTTCAGGAATATTGTAATTCAGATAATATTTTAGTATTATAACTGCCAATTAAATAAAATAAAAAAGCCCCGGTTACGGGGCTTTGGATAAAATGGCATTAAAAAGTACTAATTGAAGTCGTATTCGCGCCTTGCGAAGTTGAGGCGGAAGCCACCATATATATATGTAGATGATGCGGATGGCAGCGCATTATTTTCTACTACATACTTGCGGTAAGTAGCACCGAGGTCAATAAATAGGTTTTCCCTTAATTCATAAGACGCATTCAGGTTGAGCGAAGCGCATTGCGCCCTTGGCCCGTTAATCAGTGTTACGCCATAGCTGCTGGCACGGGTGTCATAATCTTTAAAAATATTGCCGCCAAAATTAAGCCCCGCCGTATCTACACCTTTCTGGTAATACATGCCCTTCAGCGTTAGAAACACATTTTTAGCAGGCTGATAACGGGCGATACCAATCAACTCGGCAAAACCGGCACCTAACGGATGGGCCAGCGGCTGATTGTAATGCGTGTAGTTTGCTGTGCTATCGAAATGCGAATAGGTGAATGGGCGGACAAGGTTCACCTCCCCTTGCAGATCAAGGTTCCTTACCGTAAAGGCATCGAAATATTTAGCACCCAGTTGTATGCCGAACTTATTGGCCCAGTAGCCATCGCCGGCTACCAGTTCTTTAGATGTAAACTCATCGAGCAGCAACTGGCCATAAAACTGCAGGTGCTTGGCTGCCAATGCTTTGAAGTTCAGGCCCAGCACTACGTTATCGGGACTACCCAGCGAACGTTCTACCTGCCTGTATAATATTATAGGTACCATGTAGCTGAATTCGTAACGGTCGCGACGATCAAATATCACACCTTCAAACACGCCTATGTTCAGCCAGCGGGTTACATTCATGCTCAGGTGGTGCATGGTGGCATATTTATGCGGCAGCTCGCGGTCGGAGCCCCTCCTGTATTGCGGTGTCAGTTCCATATACAGGTTCTGGTAGTTCAGCTTCCATACGCGTGTATTGAGGCGTAAGAAGGCAGCGCCGGCGGAAAAATCGCTGAGGAACAGGCTGCGTACCCCATCGCCCAGGAAATGCTTGTCATAACCGAAGGTGACATTGATATGGTCTTTCACCGCGGCAAAGTCTATATACCCACGCGCTAAGAGGTAATCGTATTTGCCCGCACCTTTACGAGTATAGAAGTCTGCACCCGGTACGGCATCGGCGCTATCGGCCCACTGCCCGGCAAATGATGGCATGCTTTCCTGGTTGTCGGTAAAGAAGGTATAAAAACCTACCTTTTTAGCTACCAGGCCGCGGGCTTCCATACCACGATTGCTGGTGAAGAGCGTGCCATTATCTTTTTCATACATACCCTGTGCGGTAATTACAGGGTTTGCAGAAAGAAAGAAGTTGTCATTGTTTACATATATAAAGTCGGGCTGTTTTTTATAAAAGGTTTTAAGAATGGGCCTTTTAGAATCCAGTGCGCCGTTCGATTCCAATGCCCATTCGCCGCTAACGGATATGGCATGGTTCACGTTATACCTGTCTATCTCGGTAAGCCCGGTAAAGCGGGCATCTTTGCGTTGTTTTTGCAGGAATTCTACTGCATTTTTACGGGCTACAGGTTTTACAAACAGGAACAGGTCATCAGACAATGAACCGGAGCGGGTCTCTATCCTGTCGAAAACGTGATAATCTTCCTGGTTGAGCTGTAGGTAGGTAGTTTGTGCTGTGGCTTGCAATGCAGCAAGGGACAGCAGTAAAGAGGCTGCTTTTTTGTACATAGAAATACGGTTTCTACCAGCGTATGCGCTAACTTGCCGTAAAAATAAATTTATAATCCGGATTGTTTATGGCATCGCTGATAATAAAGAACGCTACGATAGTAAATGAAGGTAAGCAGGAAATAAAAGATGTATATGTAAAAGACGGAAGGATAGATAAAATAGGCGCCGGCCTGCAGGCACCCGGCCATGTGCGCGAAATAAATGCAGAAGGGCTGTACCTGCTACCCGGTGCTATAGACGACCAGGTACACTTTCGTGAGCCCGGCCTTACCCATAAAGCAACCATAGGTACGGAAGCAATGGCTGCAGTAGCGGGTGGTGTTACTTCTTTTATGGAAATGCCTAATACCAATCCGCCTGCCTTATCGCAAAAAGCGCTGGAAGATAAATATGATATAGCAGCCCATACATCTGTAGCCAATTATTCCTTTTTTATGGGGGTAGCTAATGATAATGCAGATGAAGTGCTGCGCACCAACGATAAGAAACGTGACGTATGTGGTGTGAAGATATTTATGGGTTCCAGCACGGGTAATATGCTGGTAGATAACTATGTAACACTGAACAGGCTTTTTTCTGAAAGTGAGCTGCTGATAGCTACCCACTGCGAAGATGAAAGAGTGATAAAAGCCAATAAAGAAAAATACCCGGATGCAGATGATGTATCATTTCACCCGCTGATACGTGATGTGGAAGCTTGCTTCGAAAGCTCGTTCTCTGCTGTGCAACTGGCCAAACAGCATAATACGCGCCTGCACATACTGCACATCAGTACGGCAAAAGAACTGCAACTGTTCACCAATATGTTTCCGCTGGCAGATAAGCGCATCACATCTGAAGTGTGTGTGCACCACCTGCACTTTACAGCCGATGATTATGCACAATACGGCAACCTGATAAAATGTAACCCTGCTATTAAAGCAGCCGAAAATAAAGCTGCCCTCTGGGAAGCCTTGCTGGACGACAGGCTGGATATTATAGCTACCGATCATGCCCCACATACCTGGGAAGAAAAGCAACTGCCATACGCACAGGCCCCATCGGGCGTGCCGTTGGTGCAGCACTCCCCGCTGCTGATGCTGCAATATGCCAAAGAAGGGAAGATCAGCATAGAGAAAGTAGTAGAGAAAATGTGCCACGCACCGGCTATCTGCTTCCAACTGGCAGAACGCGGTTACATACGCGAAGGCTACTGGGCCGATATGGTGCTGGTAGATATGAATGACACTACGACGGTGCAGAAAAACAACATACTGTACAAGTGCGGCTGGTCGCCATTTGAAGGGCATACCTTCCCTGCGGCTATAAAGTATACAATGGTGAATGGACAAGTGGTATATGAGGATGGTAGGGTAAATGAAACAGTTCGCGGCCAAAGGCTTTCTTTCGACAGGTAATGCTGAATGACAAGATCACATTAAAAGACCTCTCTGTTTTCTCTTCCGATGAAGGGAGCAGTATCTTTGGCTTGCTGAGCAATACGACTACGCAGGCAGGTAAGGATATGCTGCGCAGGCATATACAAAAGCCGCCTGCTACCTATGAACAACTGCAGCAGATGCAGGATGTGATAAAGTACTTTTCAACCCATACGGATAAGTGGCCATCGGTAATAACCAACGGTACGCTGGTGATGTTGGAAAAATTCTTTGATGCGGCAGATGCCATGTCGTCTCAACCGGCAGGCTTCAGCCTGGTTTTCGGGCAGTTCTTCCAAAAGTATTTTAATAAAGGCGAGTACTTCTTTACGCAGTTTTCCCTTTCGCATCTGTCCGATTTTCTGAAGGGCTGTGTGGAGCTGACAAAATTATTAAGCGAAAATGACCTGCCGGAAATGTTGCGCCGTCACCTGGAAGGTATGCAACAAGAGCTGCAGCATAGGCTGACGGATGAGCTGGTGCAAGTAGATAAACATACGCCATTTCGCGAGCTGGCAAAGCTGAGCTATAAAGCTCGCAGGGAAATGAAAAGCCCTACGCTACGGCTGATAGATGCCTATGCCAAACTGGATGCCTGGCAGTCTATGGCCAATGCCGGTAATAAATATGGCTGGGTGTTTCCGAAATTGCTGTCCCAAACACAAAGTGTATTAGAGGCGACAGATTTTTACCATCCTTTGTTGCAACAGCCGGTGCCATATACAATAGAGCTAAGCGGCAAGAAAAATTTTCTATTGCTTACAGGTGCCAACATGTCTGGCAAGACCACATTTATGCGTGCCTTGGGGGTAGGGGCATTGCTGGCACACCTGGGCATGGCAGTACCTGCTAAGGCTATGCAAGTGAGTTTCCTGGAAGGGGTCATTACCAATATGCATGTGGAGGATAATATTATAAGAGGGGAGAGCTACTTTTTTGCGGAGGTGCAGCGTATGAAACTGACCGCGCAGCAACTGCAAAATGAAGGGGCGAGACTTGTGTTGATGGATGAGCTTTTTAAAGGTACGAATGTGCATGATGCCTACGAATGTACACGCGCCGTGATAAATGGCCTGCTTAATCATCCGCACCACCTGATGATATTATCTACCCACCTGTATGAAGTGGCACAACATTTCAGCAATAATGAATCTATCCGTTTTGCCTATTTTGAAACGGAGATGCGGGAAGCTGAGCAGTTCCATTTTACCTACCGGCTGAAGGAGGGTATTTCCAATGACCGCATCGGTTACCGCATACTGCAACAACAAGGGGTATTAAGCCTGCTCGATAAAAGCAAAACAAAAGGTTAATCTCCCTGGCATTACCTTATAATATAAGAATTGTAATTTGACGGGTGTGAACTGATTAACCGTTAATTTTGAGGTTACATAGCGATAGTGCACATATAAGTTAAGACGAAATAAAATAACATGACAGAATTCAGGCCCGGACGATTCCAGATACTGCCACCTGTAGTGAAAAACCTGATCATAATCAATTCAATCATCGTTTTCGCGCAGTTTGTATTAGGTAAGTTTGGTATTGACATAGCAGATTATTTTGGATTACACTATTGGAAGTCTAACTATGCTCATTTCTGGCAATATTTCACGCATATGTTCCTGCATGGCAGCTACAACGATATCAATGGTAGCATCATGCACTTGTTTTCCAATATGTTTGCCCTGTGGATGTTTGGCAGCATACTGGAGAATGTGTGGGGGCCGAAGAAGTTCATCACTTTTTATTTAGTGTGCGGGCTGGGAGCGGCAGTGTTGCATATGGGTGTGCTGGCATATGAATATAGTACCATACAACAGGCATTTAATGATTACCAACACAATCCGACGTTGGACCAGTACAACCTGTTTCTGCGTCAACGTGCAGATCTGAGTCCCGGTAACCCATTAAGTATACAGCTATACCAGATACAACAAGCTTGGAATAATCTGCCATCGCAAGATCTTTCCAACGAATCGATATCAGCCATCAATCAATATCTGAATGGAGCTAACATCCGTATTGGTGCAAATGAGACAAGATATTTTGAAGGTATTTATGATGAAGCCACAGTAGGTGCATCGGGTGCGGTTTTTGGTATCCTGTTCGCCTTCGGTTATTTATTTCCTAATACGCTGCTGTATCTGTATTTCCTGGTACCCATTAAGGCTAAGTATGTTGTGGCAGCCTATGCATTGTTTGAGTTGTATGCCGGCATACAGAACTCGGCAGGAGATAACGTAGCCCATTTTGCCCACCTGGGTGGCATGCTGGTAGGCTTCATATTGCTGAAGATATGGAGCAAGCAAAACAGGCGGGATTTTTATTAATATAGTAGCAGAGAAAGATTATGAATACGGCGCATAAAAGATCACCATTATCATCTATACCGGGCTATAGCAAAAATGCAGTATTACAGCTTATCATAGCATCGGGTGTTGGTTTTATATCCTATCACCTCATCAGGGTTATTAGTGTATTGGGAGGTGCCAAAATGTCTTTCTTCGGTGAACATTTTACGCCCAACCTGGCCTTACCCCCATGGCAGGCATTCGGCAGCAAGGTGTGGACACTGGCTACCTATGGCTGGACGCACAATGGCTTTTGGGAGCTGTTCAGCAATATGATATGGCTGTATGCTTTCGGTGTTATTGTGCAGACGTTAGTAGGCTATAAGCAGGTGATACCGCTTTTTGTATATGCACTGATAATGGGTGGCCTGTTTTACGAACTGAGCCAACTGATACCCGGCGAAACATTTATGGCCCGCGGCTATGTGATAGGGGCACAGGCAGGCATTGTGGCACTGGCCGTAGCAGCGCTAACGCTGGCTCCTAATTACAGGTTTCACCTGGCACCTACATTCAGTATACCTATAGCAGTGATAGCTATTATATTCTTTGCGTTAATGGTCATGAACTCAGACCTGCATGGCGCATCTTTGTTTCTGCTGCTGGGTGGTGCGGTTACGGGCTTTACTTATGTAAAGCTATTGCAGAGCGGCTTTAAGCCGGGCACCTGGCCCTATGCTATTTTTGCAAGGCTCGACCGTATGGCTTCGCCCGATGAAAAGCAACTGCGCGAGAAGAATAGCCGGAAGCGTAACAGTGTGCTGAATAAAATGCAAGACCGCGGTTTTACGCAAAACAGGATAGACGAGATACTGGAAAAGATACATCAGAAAGGCTATAATGCTTTGACAAATGAAGAGAAAGAGATACTGATGAAAGCGAGTAAGGACAACGAATCATAAACGCATCATACTTGAAAAGTGAAGGCCCCCATATAGTGCGCAGGATATTTCGTTATACCTTCCTGTTGCTGAACCTTGCCGCCATAGTATGGCTGGCATTGTGTGCCTTCGCCGCTGTTACAAGTCCCCTGAAGGTTAAATACATTGCCTTATTCAGCCTTACTACACCTTTTGCTATACTTACCAATGTTTTCTTTGTATGCTTCTGGTTGTTTTCTAGTAAGAAGCTACGTTCCCTGCTTTCTCTGATAGCATTAGCGGTTTGTTATAAATTGGTGCTTACCATCTTTGGCTTCCATTTCTTTGCAAAGCAGGATATGGCACCCGCGGCCAACCGTATGAAGCTGATGAGCTGGAATGCGCACGGTATGGGCATCTTCAACAAAACGAAGGATAAAGCTTTTGACGCGGCATTGCTCGATTTTATACAGCAAACAGATGCCGACATACTATGCCTGCCGGAATATTCTACACCAAAGACGAATGTGATGAAGCCATTTGCCGAAAAAATTATTCGGAATAGCGGCTATAAAGACTATAGGTTTAAAGAAGACAACACATTAGGGACTAAGACATTTTTAGGTACTGCTGTATTTACTAAGTACCCTATCCGGAAATACGTGATACATAAGTTGAGCTACTATACCCGCCTGCTACAGGCCGATGTGGAACTGCCGGGTGGGCAGATGGTGCGCTTTTTCTTTGTACACCTTACCACTTTTGGATTGAGCGATGATGATAAAGCTTTCATTGAAGAGGTAAAGAAGAATAATAAATCGCTGAACGATGGGCAAAATACTTCCCGTTCATTTCTTGCCAAGTTTAACAATGCTTACCGAAAGCGCGCTATGGAAGCCGACATGGCCGCAGAAGTAATAGCAGAAAGCCCATACCCTGTGGTAATATGCGGCGATTTTAACGATTTGCCCGGTTCATATACTTATACCAAATTTAGAGGTAAACTGAAGGATGCTTTTACCGAAATGGGTAGCGGACTGGGCCGTACCTACAACCAGATATTGCCTACCATACGTATAGACCATGTGTTTTACGACCCCACGGTGCTGAAACCGGTAGGCTTTGAGTGTAATTACACTACGCTTTCCGACCACAACCCGGTTATTGTAAATTTTGAAATAATACCGAAGGCTGCTCAGTAAAGCCTTATTTTTGCGCTTTATTTTTACTATATGTCAAACCTCCATATATACAATTCTTATACGCGTCAGAAAGAGAAGTTTGAACCCTCTGTACCCGGCCATGTGGGCCTGTATGTGTGTGGCCCTACGGTATCCGGCGAGTCGCATCTTGGCCATGCGCGCCCTTATATCACTTTCGACCTTGTAAACAGGTACCTGCAACATTTGGGTTACAGGGTACGTTATGTAAGGAATATCACTGATGCGGGCCACTTTGAAGAAGAGGGCAGGGAAGCAGAAGATAAAGTAGCTACCAAAGCGCAACTGGAAAAAATGGAACCGATGGAACTGGTGCATAAATATACCAGCCTGTTTCATTGGGGCATGCGCCTTTTCAATAATATAGAACCAAGCATAGAGCCAACAGCAACAGGCCACATTATAGAGCAAATAAACATGATACAGACCATCATGAAAAAAGGCTATGCCTATGAGGTGAATGGCTCTGTGTATTTTGATGTAAAGAAATACGCCGAAAACTATCCGTACGGCAAACTTTCAGGTCGGGTACTGGAAGACCAGTTGGAAACAACCCGTGAGCTGGACGGACAGGATGAAAAACGCAATAAGGCAGATTTTGCCCTATGGAAAAAAGCACCACCAGAACACATTATGCGCTGGACCAGCCCATGGGGAGAGGGTTTCCCCGGCTGGCATATAGAATGCTCTGCCATGAGCAGTAAATACCTGGGCGAGGTATTTGATATACATGGTGGTGGTATGGACCTGCAATTTCCGCACCACGAAAGTGAAATAGCACAGTCGACCATTGCACATGACCATGCGCCGGTGCGTTATTGGATGCACAATAACATGATTACCATCAATGGCAAAAAAATGGGTAAGAGCTATAATAATGTTATAAAGCTTACCGAGCTGTTTAGTGGTAATCACCCGATATTGGAGCAGCCGTATCACCCGATGGTGGTTCGCTTCTATATATTGCAAACACACTACCGCAGTACGCTCGATTTTTCCAACGAAGCATTGCAGGCATCAGAGCGTGCCTTCCGCAGGTTGTGGGAAGCATATGAAGTGCTGAAGAAATTAACGCATCCCGGAAATGAAGTAGCTGAAGATGCGAAGCTGGATGCGCAGGTAATAACATGGTGCAAAGAGTGTGGCGACTTTATGGATGATGACCTGAACACAGCGAAAGTAATAGCCAACCTGTTTGAGCTGACACCGGTTATCAATAGCATAAAAGGCGGGCAGGTGAAAGCCAATGCCATATCGGCAAGCACGCATAGGCTGCTGCTGGATACATTTAAAACATACCTGGAAGATATACTGGGTATGCAGCCATTGCAGGCACAACAAAGTAATAAGCTGGACCAGGTACTATCGCTGCTGATAGAAATAAGAAAAGATGCGCGTACGCGTAAAGACTTTGCCACATCAGACCAGATAAGGAACAAGCTGCTGGAATCAGGTATAGTGCTGAAAGATGAAAAAGATGGCAGTGTCTCTTACACTATTGAATAAACGAAGATGAAGAAAGCAGGTAAGCTGTTTAAATATATAAGTGATTTTAAGGGGCAGGTAGGCCTGTTTTGTATTACGACACTGCTATCGGTGTTGTTTGGATTGTTCTCATTTTCTATGCTGGCACCTGTATTGCAGGTATTGTTTGGTGCAGGTGCATCCGGGAGCAGCGATGCCGCTAAGCCGGTAACGAATAAATGGGACATTGTAGGCCAGGCTACCCAATGGATAAACAATTTTGTAAGAGAGCATGATAAGCTAACATCGCTTACTTATATAGTGATAGTAGTAGCGGTGTTTACCATCTTGAAAAACCTGTTCGTTTATCTTTCGCTGAATATCCTGAACCCGATACGATATGCCGTGCTGAGAAAGCTGCGCGATGATATGTTCACTAAGATATTATCGCTACCTATCGGCTTTTTTACAGAAGAACGTAAGGCCGACCTGATATCGAGAATGACCAACGACATCAATGAAATAGAGGTGTCCATCATGAATGTATTGGAATCATTCATCCGGGAGCCTTTGACCATTTTGTTTGTTTTAGGCTCAATGGTAATCATTAGTCCGCAACTAACTGTATTCCTGGTGTTGTTCTTACCTATCGCAGGTATCGTGATAGGCCGTGTAGGTAAATCATTGAAAAAACCATCCAACCTGGCGCAGGAATATCTCGGCTCTATACTCGGCATTATAGATGAAACTATAGCTGGTATGCGTGTAGTAAAAGCATTCAATGCAGAGCGACACCAGCAACTGAAATTCAGGGAAACCAATAATGTTTTATTCAGAACTCGCAACCAAATATCGCGCAGGAAAGAACTGGGTTCGCCTATGTCTGAAACGATGGGCGTGGTGGTAGTATGTATGATATTGTGGTATGGTGGTAAATTGATATTCTCCGGCCAGTCTACATTAACAGGCCCATTCTTCCTTACATACATCGCACTGTTCTACATGGTAATAAATCCATTGAAAAACCTTTCTACCGCATTGAACAATGTGCAGAAAGGCGCAGCTGCGCTGGACAGGATAGAGTATCTTCTGAATGCAGATAATACCATTACAGAAGCACCTGCTGCGAAATCGGTAAGCACTTTTGAACGATCTATTGAACTTAGGAATGTTGACTTTAAGTATGGTGATAAAACAATACTGAGCAATATAAACCTTACAATACAGAAAGGTAAGACCATAGCCCTGGTAGGAGCATCGGGTGCCGGCAAATCTACACTGGTAGATTTGATACCGCGTTTTCATGATGTAACAAGCGGAGAGATATTGATAGATGGTGTGAATGTGAAAGCTGTGAAACTATATGACTTGCGCAGGCTGATGGGTGTGGTAAGCCAGGATCCTATCCTGTTCAACGATACTATTTACAATAACATAACACTGGGCACCGGTGGTGCAGATAAAGAGCGTGTAGAAGAAGCGGCCCGCATTGCGCATGCGCACAACTTTATAATGCAGAAAGCAGATGGTTATGAAACAAACGTAGGCGACCGCGGTGCAAGGCTGAGTGGTGGTGAACGCCAGCGTGTAACCATAGCGCGTGCCGTGCTGAAGAACCCGCCGATACTGATACTGGATGAGGCCACCTCATCACTGGATACAGAAAGCGAACGCATTGTGCAGGATGCTATCAACACGCTGATGCAGAACCGTACCTGTATTGTGATAGCGCATAGGTTATCTACCGTGCAGCATGCAGATGAGATAGTAGTGATGGAAAAGGGTAAAATAATGGAACGTGGCACACATCAGCAGTTAATAGAGAGAAATGGCCTGTATAAAAAGCTGGTGGAAATGCAGCAGGTGAAATAGATACGGTATATTTGTACTATACAAAAGGAGTAGATGAAGAAAATTCTTGTTACCGGCGGTTGTGGTTATATAGGCGGGCATACCATTGTAGACCTTGTTGAAAATGGTTTTGAAGTAATATCGGTAGATGACCTGTCGCGCGGATCATTGCGTATGCATGCAGGTATTGAAAAGATATTGGGCAAACCGGTAAAGAACTATAAGGTGAACTTGTGTGATGCGGATGATACAGAAGCCATATTTATTGAAAACCCTGATATAGTGGGTATCGTGCACTTTGCTGCTTACAAATCCGTACCGGAATCTGTTGCGGCCCCGTTGAGATATTACAGGAACAATATAGACTCACTGGTAAACCTGTTGCAGTGTGCTGAAACCTATAAAATAGAACACTTTGTATTCTCATCTTCCTGTTCGGTATATGGCAATACTACCAAACTACCTGTGGATGAAACAGCGCCATTGTCAGAACCGGAATCGCCTTATGCACGTACTAAGCAGATAGGGGAAGCTATCTGTGCTGACTTTGCGCGCCAGCATCCTAATTTCAATGTAACGCTGTTACGATATTTCAACCCTGTAGGCGCACATCCTTCGGCCATCATAGGCGAACTGCAGGAAAAACCGGAGAACCTGGTGCCCGTTATTACACAAACGGCCATAGGTAAACGCCAGGAGATGCAGGTGTTTGGCAACGATTATCCTACACGCGATGGCTCTTGTGTACGTGACTATATACATGTGATGGATATAGCCAATGCGCATACCAAGGCGTTGTTATATACTTTAGACGGTAATAATACTTCTAATTGTGAAGTCTTCAACTTAGGTAGCGGCGATGGCGTAACGGTGCTGGAGCTTATCCATGCTTTCGAAAAAGTATCGGGCGAAAAGCTGAACTATGTTATTGGCCCACGCAGGGCAGGTGATGTGGTGCAGGTATATGCCAACAATGCGAAAGCGCGTGCGTTGCTGGATTGGGATATTAAATATACCCTCGACCAGATGATGGATACTGCATGGCGCTGGGAGCAAAACATGAAGAGAGAAGCAGCTAAAGTTTCGATGAACTAACTAACTATCTACCCCAAGTCTATTTCTGTATTATCACCAATGTTCAGGCTTTGGCTAAGGCCGCGTATAAATGCATCACTGCCAATGATGGATGAATGCAATACCACTTCTTCCAATTCTGCATACGAACCAATGATGGTGTCTTTAATGATAGACGACTGTATGGTAGTAAACTCACCTATCGTTACATTAGGGCCAATAATAGAGTTGTGAATCTTACAGCCCTCGGCAATGCTTACCGGTGGTATGATAACGCTGGTATCGTAGTGGTAAGGTTTTTCTTCACCTCGTTCTTCGCTCATCTGCCTTAGCAAAGTGGCATTGGTTGAAAGCAGCGTTTCCTTCTTGCCACAGTCAAACCAGTTATTCACCCTGAAAGCAGCGAAAGGCACACCTTCCTGTATCATGGTTTGCAAAGCATCGGTAAGGTGGTATTCGTTATCTTTTTCTATTTCGGTATTCAGGTTGTTTTCCAGCGCGGCGAAAAGCTCTTTGGTTTGTTTGATATAATAGATACCCACCATCGCCATGTTCGACTTTGGTATCAGTGGTTTTTCTACCACCTTCAGCACATTGTCTTTGCTATCCAGTTCGGCCACTCCAAAGCTGCGCGGATCATCTACTTTCTTTACGCCTATCTGCGATATGTTGCTGCTGATGATGTCTTTTACATTATAATCGCAAACGGTATCACCCAGTACTATTATCACCTCTTCTTCCTGTACTGCATCTTTAGTAAGCCATATGGCATGGCCTATGCCTTTACGGTCGCTTTGGGTAACAAGGGTGTAAGAAAGGTTGGGGTAGGTTTTAGCTATATAACGCTGAATTTTTTCGCCAAGGTAGCCTATCACGAAAACAAATTCTGTAACGCCGGCCTCCAGTAGTTGGTCTACAATAACACTCAGGATGGTTTTACCCGCTATAGGTATCAATGCCTTGGGCTGTGTATATGTAAGCGGTCTTAATTTAGTACCTGCACCTGCTACCGGGATAATGGCTTTCACAAAATTGGTTTTAGCTATTTCAGCTGTGAAAATACTAAAAACCCCTATTCATAAGCATGAATAGGGGTAAGACTTAACTTTTTTATATAGCTTATTCCATCACCTCGGCCTCTTCACCATACATCTGGTGCTGGTATTTCAGCGAAGGTGATTTTATCAATGTACCCAGGTTCAACTCATTCCATTTGGCATCAACACTTTGTATAGTAGCCGCATCGGCAGCTATCACATTGGGCCACGGGCGTTCAAAACCGTCAAATGCTTTGTTCTTACGTGTACCATCCAAGCCAAGAATGTGCTTATCGGCACCACCGTAGAAATGGTCGCGGCGTGGGTCCAGGTTATTGCAGAAGCGCCACAACACATCGGCAATATCATCTGCTTCTACCGTATGCTCTACATATAGTATCATCTTGATGCCTTGCAGCGATCCTTCTTTACATAGTGCATTATGCAACTCCTCTACATGTCCTTTCCTGTTTTTCTTTACCGCTACAAATAACACCGGTATATCCCATTCGCGCGCCAGCCTATCATTCAGTGATGTTATTTCAGGATATTGGCTTTGCAATGATTTTGCATTGAAAGCACTGTTCAGTTTGAACGGTCCTAATGGGGCAGTCATTTCTTCTTCCCATTTCTTAGTGCCATCTATGCACATCTTGCCACCAAAGCCCAGCTTGCTGCAGCTATGATCCAGTACGTCCATTGGTCCCTGGCTGAAGTAAACATCCGTTACCGGGTTCAGGTTATCGAACACATATTTAGCCAGTGCTTTATAGTCGTCTATTTTCACTTTGCCATCGGCCAGTACCAGTATCTTGTTAAACATCATTTGCCCCGCACCCCACATAGCGTTCATTACTTTTTGCCCTTGCCCGGCGTACTCTTTATCTATAGTAGCTATCACCAGGTTGTGAAACACACCTTCTACCGGCATGTTCATATCCTTTATCTCCGGCACCATCGTCATTTTAATAGGTGCCAGGAAGATACGTTCCGTAGCCTTCCCTATCCATGCATCTTCCTGCGGTGGTATACCCACAATAGTTGCCGGATAGATAGCATCTTTCTTATGCGTGATGGCTGTGACATGGAAGCGTGGATAAAAATCCGGCAATGAATAGTAGCCGGTGTGGTCGCCAAACGGGCCTTCCCATATCAGTTCTTCATTCGGGTCCACATAGCCTTCTATGATGATGTCTGCATCTGCAGGCACTTCTATATCCGGTTGTGTAAGGCACTTCACCAGTTCCACACGCTTCTTTCGCAGGAAGCCCGCCAGCATGTATTCATCTACATTTTCTGGTAGTGGTGCAGTGGCAGAATAGGTATATACCGGGTCGCCACCCAGCGCTACAGCAACAGGCATTATCTTGCCCTGCCTCTTGTATTCATTATAGTGTCTGGCCGATACTTTGTGCTTATGCCAGTGCATACCCGTCATAGTATCTGTAAACACCTGCATGCGGTACATGCCTATATTTCGGGTGCCATTCAGCAGATCTTTAGTGTGTATAGCAGGCAGTGTTATAAACCTGCCGCCATCTTTAGGCCAGCATTTCAGTATAGGCAGCTTAGACAGGTCGGGTTTTTCCATCACCACCTGCTGGCATTCACCACGGCCACTTACCGATTTTGGCATCCATGATGCAAACTTGCCCAGTTGTGGCAGCAAGGCAAGTTTTTCTAGCAGGCCGTTTTTAGGTGCTGTCATGGTTTTCAGCAGGCCCTCTATTTCTTTGGCCACATCGTCCAGTTCATTCACACCCAGTGCCATGCACATGCGTTGTTCGTTGCCCATGCTGTTTATCAACAGCGGGAAGCCTGTGCCTGTATTCTCAAAAAGCAATGCCTTATTTCTATCGGGTGTTTTCGATACCCGGTCTGTTATCTCCGCTATTTCCAATACCGGGTCTACAAAGGTTTTTATCCTTACCAGTTCTCCCGCCTTTTCCAATGCATCTACAAATGTCCGTAACGATTTATATGCCATATATCTGAATGCTTTTGCCGGATAAACAATCCTTTATTCCGGACGGTGCAAAAATACGTTATAGTAGCCGCTATATGATAATTTTGCATCCTCGATATGATGAGGAAGGTATGGGTATATAACATAATTGGCCTGCTACTTGTTCTTGCTATCTGGATATATTTCAGGCAGAGGAACGATAGCCGTGTACGTACGATAGCAGAAAAGGTGCAGAACCCTGCCAATAAGCGGGCTATCGATTCCTGTATTGCATTGCTGCATACAGGTGATATAGTGCTGCGTACGGGCAATGATGTGACCAGCAACATGTTTTGCAGGGCAAATACTCAGGACAAAACTTATTCGCATACCGGCTTTGTAATAATAGAAGATGGGCATCCTTTCATCTACCACAGCATAGGTGGCGAGGATAACCCGGATGAAGTGTTGCGTCGCGATTCTGCTGCGCGGTGGTTCTCCCCGGCGCATAATAATGGTTTGGGTATCGCAAGGTTTCCCTTGACAACTGCACAAGTAGATACAGCAGTTGCTATAGTACGCAGATATTATAACGCTAAGAAGAAATTCGACCTCGACTTCGACCTTTCAAATGATGACAAGCTGTATTGCACAGAGTTTATATATAAAGTATTAAATAATGCTACTCGTGATACAGCCTACATAAAGCCTACTGAAAGGCTGGGATATACATACATAGCGGTAGATAATATCAGCCGCAGTCCGCACGCAACACTCATTTGTCAAATTAGATATAAGTGATACCTTTGCCGCAAATAGCGTTAAGATACATTTATGAAGAAAGTATTTCTTGGTTTAGCCGCCCTGTTAATGATTGTTGGAATGGTAGGTTGTAGTTCCAACTCACCGAAACCCGTAGCCGAAAAATTCCTGACAAGTTTTTGGCATATGGATTATAAAGAAGCCAAGAAATATGCTACGCAAGACACGAAAGATATGCTGGATATGCTGGAGCAACTGTCTACCACCATGCCGGATTCTGATAAAGTGCATGCCCGCAATATAAAAGTGGATGTGAAAGATGTGAAAGAAGAAGGCGATAAAGCAGTAGTAACCTTTGTTACATCGGACATAAAAGATGAAAAGCAACTGAACCTGGTAAAACAGGATGGCCAATGGCTGGTGAACCTTACCAAGAATGATAATATAGGCGGTGAGGAAGGCCCTGAAGAAGAGCCTGTTACCCAGGATACTACAAGCGCTGCCGTAGTGCCTGATACTACAAGCGCCGCACAGTAAACATAAACGAATGATATTAAAATGGCTTCCTTTTCGGGAAGCCATTTTTTATGCAACATTGCCAAAGAATAAGTAGCAAAGCAGTATGGAAGTGATGACCCCAACCAGGTCGGCCAGCAGCATAGTGCCTATAGAATAGCGCGTGTTTTTGATAGCGATAGCACCAAAATATACTGCCACTACATAAAAAGTAGTATCGGAAGAACCCTGCAATATGCACGACAACCTGCCGGCAAATGAATCAGGCCCCAGCGTTTTCATGGTATCTATCATCATGCCACGCGCGCCACTGCCGCTTAGTGGTTTGATGAGTGCCGTAGGCAGGCCATCTACAAAACGTGTATCGGTACCCATAGCGGTGAATAGGCTTTTGATAGCTGTAATCACTACATCGAAAGTGCCGCTGGTGCGTAGCAGGCTGATAGCCACCAGCATGCCTACCAGGTAAGGGATAATTTTGATAGCCGTTTCAAATCCGCCTTTTGCACCCTCTACAAAAGCATCGAAGATATTGATGCGTTTATACAATCCACCCAATACGATGGCAAGAAATATAAGCAGTATCAATCCATTGCTCAATATGCCCGAAAAAGACTGCATAGATGCTGTATCTAACGAGCGCAGATAAACTGCAAGTCCTGCTATCACAGCCGAAAGGCCGCCTATCCATGCCAGTATCACGGGTTGAAACAGGTTTATCTTTTGGCGGATGGATACGATGATAAGGGCTGCCATAGTAGCTGCAAAAGTGGCTATCATGCAGGGGATGAAAATATCGGTAGGACTGGCAGCTTTCAGTGCAGAGCGCCAGGCAATAATGGTGACAGGTATCAGTGTAAGCCCCGATGCATGCAGGCACATGAACATGATCTGCGCATTGCTGGCGGTTTCTTTATCTTCATTCAGCTCTTGCAGGCTTTGCATGGCTTTGATGCCAAAGGGTGTAGCCGCATTGTCAAGGTTCAGCAGGTTGGCCGAAAAATTCATCATCATATGCCCGTATGCAGGATGGCCTTTGGGCACACCCGGGAATATCCGCGAGAAGAAAGGTGCAATGATGCGTGATAGTAACTGCACGCCACCTGCACGCTCTGCAATACTTAAAAAACCCATAAACAATGCCATGATGCCTATCAGGCCGATACAGATGTTTACAGCACCCTTGCAGGTTTCTATGATGCCATCTGCACGCTTGGTAAGGTGATATTGTATGGATTGATAGCTATACCTTTCTGCTTGTGGGTATTGCGCTTGCAGTACGGCTGCTTCCTGCGCACTATTGGCTACAATTACAGTAGCCGGGTGTAGTGAATCTGCTTCTTTATATCCATAAGCTGCTATATAGCTATGGAAGTTTTCCGCAGAATGAAAGCCGGATGCAGGCATGCCGGCTGCTTTGTAGTAAACAGTATCCTGTGCATCATCGGCCTTGCCGGTAACCATGCGGGTGAAAATACTGTTATCGTCTGCAATAAAGCATTTAAAGCCGGCTACTGCAATAGCAATGATGATAAAAGCCGACCATATCCTGCTTAGCGCCATAGTGTGTGTTGTGAATTAGAATAGATATGCATGCATATACAAGACACGCAGCATGTATGTCATTAAGTATCTGCCTTATTCAGGAATTGTTCCGATGGGGGTGCTACGTACTGGTGCATCATATCCAGCAGTTCATCTATCGATTCGCTGCTTAGTAGTATTTCATTTGTGCACTCATTCAGGAAGCCTTCCTGCACCATGTTATTCATCAATACTTTCAGGCTGTCGAAAAAACCATTTACATTCAGCAAGGCTATGGGTTTCTTATGAAGTCCCAACTGCCCCCATGTCAGCATTTCAAACATTTCATCCATAGTACCCCAGCCGCCCGGCAAGGTTATGACGCCATCGCTCAGTTCATGCATCTTCACCTTACGTTCGTGCATGGTTTCTGTCAGCACCAGTTCGGTAAGGCCTTCATGTGCTATTTCTTTGGTTTGAAGAAAGTGTGGTATCACACCTATCACTTTGCCGCCATTCTGCAAGGCGCCTTCTGCCACAGCGCCCATCAGCCCTATGCGGCCACCGCCATATATTATGGTAATATTGCGTTCAGCCAGTATGGCACCCAGTTGATAGGCCGCCTCCCTAAATGCTTCATTGAATCCTTCTTTCGACCCGCAAAAAACAGCTATACTTTTCATAAGCGAAAATTATCGTCATGTAAATAAAGCCAAAAATAGGATATTCAGTAAGGATGCTTACAAAACTTCTACCTGGTTGCGCAGCAGGTCATCAAATGTATCGCGCTCGCGTATCAGGAATGCTTTGCCATCTTTTACCATTACTTCTGCCGGTTTCAGGCGAGAGTTGAAGTTGCTGCTCATCTCAAAACCATAGGCGCCGGCATTGTAGAATACCAGGTAATCACCTTCACGCACTTCATTCAGCACCCTGTCCCAGGCAAAAGTGTCGGTCTCGCAAATGTTACCTACTATGGTATAAATGCGTTCTGCACCCTTGGTGTTCGATATATTGGCTATGCGATGATAAGCATCGTAGAACATAGGGCGTATCAGGTGGTTGAAACCGGAGTTGACGCCAACGAATACTGTAGCCGGTGTTTGCTTGATAACATTGGCCTTTACTACAAAGTAGCCCGATTCACTCACCAGGTATTTGCCGGGTTCAAACCATACTTCCAGTGTGCGGTTATATTCTGCTTCAAATTCTTTTACGGCAGCGGTCAGTTTTTCACCCAGTGTTTTCACATCGGTTTCCGGGTCGCCTTCCTTATAGGGTACCTTAAAGCCGCTACCCATATCTATAAACTCCAGTTGCTCGAAATGACGGGCAATCTCAAACATTACATCCAACCCGCGTAGGAATACATCCACGTCTTTTATTTCGCTGCCTGTATGCATGTGCAGGCCTTTCACATGCAGTTTAGTAGTTTTTACTACGCGTTCTATATGGCGCAACTGGTGTATAGAGATACCGAATTTACTATCTATATGGCCGGTTGATATTTTGTAGTTACCACCTGCTTCTATGTGCGGGTTAATGCGGATGCAAACAGGATAGCCACTGCCAAAACGGTTGCCAAACTGCTCCAGTATCGATATATTGTCGATATTGATATTTACGCCAAGTTGTTGTGCTTCTACTATCTCGTTGAAATCCACACAATTGGGTGTGTATAATATGTCGTTTGGTGCAAAGCCGGCACGCAGTGCCAATTGCACTTCATGTATGCTCACACAGTCTACAGATGCACCCAGGCTTTTCAGGTACTTCAGTACATTAATATTGGTAAGCGCCTTACAGGCATAGAAAAAACGGGTAGGGTGGCTTTTAAAAGCATCCTTCAGCTTATTGTACTGTTCTGCTATTTTTTCAGCATGATAAATGTACACGGGTGTGCCAAATTCATTGGCCACATCAATTAGTTGCTGGTTGCTTAAAGGCTGATACATATTTTAAAAAAGTCT
>JANLJF010000098.1 GCA_029255605.1 Azovibrio restrictus | reverse complement strand
AATTACCCGGGCAAGCAAACAGAAGTGCTGAACAAAATGACACTGACAGACCTTGGCAAAATAAGAGCTGCCGCTATGCCTGAAATGGGTGGCGTGAACATTGTGCTGGTAGGTGATAAAGCTAAAGTGTGGGAAGGCATCAGCAAACTGGGCTATGAAGTGATAGAGCTGGACAGGAATGGTAAACCGGTACAGAATTAACCTTACTATCATTAATACACCATTAAAAATGCCCGGTTAATGCCGGGCATTTTTTTTGTTTTAAGCTTTTTCTGAAAGCCTTAACTTATTATTTTGCAGCTTTACTATTACATTCGCAATCTCATCTATAATATATTATGCTACAGACAGATTACATACATGTGCCGTACGGTAAAGCCGTATATGGCGAGGCGGAAATAGAAGCCGTAATGCAGGTATTGCGCAGCAGCACCCAAATGGGTAAACATGTGCGTAAAATGGAAGAACGCGTTGCCGCACTGTATGGTAAAAAGTATGGTATCATGGTGAACAGTGGTTCTTCGGCGCTATACCTGGCGGCAGACCTGCTGGATTATGAAGCGGGCTCAGAGATTATTACACCTGCACTTACGTTCTCTACCACCGTAGCGCCACAAGTAAAAAAAGGCTGGGTGCCCGCTTTTGTAGATGTAGAGGAAGGTACTTATAACATAGATGTAAATAAAGTAGAAGAAATGATAACGCCTAAGACCAAGGCGATGATCATACCCAACCTGATAGGCAATCTGCCTGATTGGAAAGCCCTGCGCGAGCTGGCCGATAAATACAACATCTTCCTGCTGGAAGACTCTGCTGATACACTGGGTGCTGAAATAGGCGGTAAAACATCGGGCCGCTATACTGATATGAGCACTACCAGCTTTTACGGTTCGCACATCATCAACTGTGCAGGTAATGGCGGCATGCTGTGTGTGAATACAGAAGCATTTTATGACCGTGGCCGCCTGCTGCGTAGCTGGGGCCGCAGTTCTTCCCTGTTTGTAGAATCAGAGAAAATAGAAAACCGTTTCAATGTAGAAATAGAAGGCATTCCTTACGATGCGAAATTTGTATTTGAAGAGCCGGGCTATAACATAGAACCATCTGAAATGGGTGCGGCATTTGGTAATGTGCAACTGGATGACCTGGCACATAATATAGACACCCGCACACGCAACTATGGCCGTATGCGCGAATTCTTCAGTCAGTACGAAGAGCATTTTATACTGCCAAAACAACTGCCTGATTCACGCACGGGCTGGCTGGCATTTGCAGTAACGGTTAGGGAAAGCGCTCCATTCATTCGCCGCGACCTGCAGATATTCCTGGAGAAGAGAAATATACAAACACGTACGGTGTTCACAGGTAACATCCTGCGTCAACCCGGCTTCAAACATTATCCGCACAAAGCTGCTGCAGATGGCTATCCGGAGTCTGATAAGGTAATGCGTGGCGGTATGCTGCTGGCTTGCCATCACGGCCTGAATGATGCGCAGATAAGCCATGTGATGGAGAGTGTGAGTGAGTTTATGAAAAATATATAAGCTGAATGCTGGATATAATACTATTTGGTTTTTTTGCTTATAGCAACAGCAAAATTGCAAGGCGAAAAGGCTTGTCGCCCGCACTTTGGGTTTTTATGACCATTGTTGCCATGCTCACTGCTATGTTTTTGGGCGCTTTTATTGTGATGCTTACCTATAAAGGAACACTTCAGGTAGCAAGTGTTCAGCGATTTTTACTGGATAACCCACTGAAGGTTTTGACGTTTTATGCATGTGAAGCGGGCGGGGGACTGCTGATACGCTATGTGCTGGAACGGAGGCCCGATGCAGGTGGTGGGGCTTAGCGCCTACCAGCCCAATACAGTTTTTAATTTAGCCATACCGCTTTTACTTACGGTGACTTTAGCGCCGCAATGAAGTAAGGCGATATGGCTTTCTTTTTCATACGGCTCTATACGCGATAGCTGGCTGATGGGGATGAGATAAGAGCGGTGCACCCTTACAAACTGTTGCGGGTCCAGGCTTTGCTCAATATGGCTTAGCGTACTTTTCTTTAAATAGCTGCCTGCATCGGTTACTATTTTCACATAGTCATCATTGGCTTCTATATAAAATATATCCTGCGCCGGTATGATGCGGATGAGGCCATTGTCTTTTACTACTATGCGGTGCTGATAACCTTCATATACATTAGTAGGTACCATTCCGTCGAACGTTGCCGTGTTTTTGGCTGTAGCTACCTGCATCCATTTTTGAACGGCTTTGTCAAAACGTTCGCGGCTGATGGGTTTTAACAAGTAGTCTATAGCATGTGCTTCGAAAGCCTTCATGGCATATTCATCAAAGGCGGTCGTAAATATTACAGAAGGTACTTCGTCCAGCAATTCCAGCATTTCAAAGCCATTCAGCTTCGGCATTTGCACATCCAGGAATATCAGGTCGGGTTTCAGTTCCTGCACGGCTTTAAAACCCTCAAAACCGTCACCACATTCGGCTACCACTTCTATTTCTTTATAGGGCTGCAGAAAGGTGCTAACAAGCTGTCTTGCCAATGGTTCGTCGTCTATGATGATAACCTTATACATGCTGGGGTATCTTTAGTGTCGTTATAAATGTATTGTCTGCCTTATGTGTCTCAAGCAGGTCGGTACGGGCAAAAAGCAGGTATAGCCTGCGGCGGATACCCTCCAGGCCAAAGCCGGTACCTCTTGGGGGCTGGCTATCATGATCGAAAGGATTAGTGATCTTTACATGCAACATATCTTCCTGTAGTGCTATGTGTACACGTATGGTTACATTTCCTGTTTTACCGTACAGGCCAAATTTAATGGCATTTTCCAGCAAGGGTTGCAGTAGGAATGGCGGTATCTGTGCGTCGTCGGTATATTCTTTTTCAAACTCCACGCGCAGCCTGTTGCCAAAGCGTACCGATTCTATAGAAAGATAGGCTTCTATATAGCCCAGTTCTTCCACAATAGAGATTTTCTCCTGTCCCTCGCGCCTTACAGAGCTGCGCAGGAAATCGGATAACTTACCTATCATATCCTGGGCCTTTTCAGGTGCTATCATAGTAAGGGCACTGATGGAGTTGAGGCTATTGTACAAAAAGTGTGGCTGCAATTGCTGTCTTAGCTATACAGTTCTGCTTCTTTGTGCAGCACAGCGGCATCCGTTTGTTTCAGGAATTTGTTTTCCAGTGCTTCCGCTTGTTTTTCCATAGCTGTATATGTGGCCAGCCAGCCGCATATCAGCACATTTATAATGTAGCGTATGGGCATCGTTTTAGCCAGCCACATATAATAGCTTCTATCGTCTTTTCCTATCGATAACCTCATAGCCTGCCATGAGGCATAACCGGCAGAGAGTGCGAAAAAACTACCAATAAGAATGGCATATATGATAACCCCCACACGGGTAGGGTAGGCATTTACCACCAGCAGCATACCCCATACGGATAAAGAAAGGATGCCGGTATTTACAATGCTATCTGTAAGTGCCACATCGAAGGGCAACCCTGCAAAGTAAAAAAGCAAGCATAGGTGAATGCCGCCTACCAGCAGGGCCAGCAGCGGCAATACCCATCGCATATTTTTTTGTATTAGTGGCAATTATCGGCTTGTTGTGTATATACGGTTGCAGGCTCTGTCCACAAAGGCGATGCTATTGGCTGAACTTCTTTTACTTCAGAAAACAGCAGTGTGCCGTGTTGTACTTTTATTTCCTGCAGGTCTTTAACTGCTATAAGTTCCCAGGCAACGGTACGCCCGTGACGGTCTACAAATGTAGCTTCTTCTTCTTTTGCTACCACACGTGCCTGGAACAGTGCATCGCGCATATCGTTACCATAAACCAGGCGCCATTGCTCTTCATACTGTTCTGTAGAAACACCATCGCATTTTATTCTGTAGATTATTTGTGCAGTGTAGGCTTTCATAATACACCATTTTGTAGTTTATATATCCCTTTGCAAAGGATAAGATTGATTAATATGATTTGATCTCAATACTTGCGAAGTTGCAGCTGCCGCGTAGTATCAGCACTTTCCTGTCTTCGCCTGCCTGCTGTGTGCGCAGGCCACGATGGTCTTCTACACTGCCGAATGTGGGCGATATTTCATTCTGCACATCCCAGTGCGATGGTACAATAAGCTCTGCGCCACTGAAGGATATCTTCATGTTTAATACCATTGGCTGCACTGTACTGTCTGCCTGTATCATATTCACTTCTACGCCGCCAAATGTGGCACTTACAGTACCGCCCTTAAACTCTTTGGATGTGATGATTTCTTTTCGCCCACCAAATGTTACGTCTATGTTCAGGTCATTATCGGTATTGGTTACTACCTGCATGGGGTTTTCGCACATCTTGCTATTCTTGCGCGACCGTAAGGCGATGGCAATACCGCCTATCACCAGTGCCAGCGGGAATACAAGGCTGGAAGATGATGTATCGCCTATCATGAATTCAGGTACCAGGTGTGCGCCACCTATCAGTATCAGTATCCACCATGCGTGGTTGCGGAATTTCTTTTTTACGCCTATTAACAGGCCTACTGCTATAAGGATGATAGGCCAGAAAGAGTGCCAGTCGAAAAAGAACAGCCCCATTTTCTTAAGCATAAGGAATATACCCAAAGCTGCCAGGGCCAATCCGAACCATATTTTGTCGCCCTTTTGCTTACGACGCCATTGTTCTGGATTATCAAAATGTCTTCTCATGTCAATTCCTTTTTTGAAACTTTATGATGTAAAAGTATAACCACAACACCTGCCGCTAAAACCGTATTAGGTAAAGCAGGAAGCAGCGTCGGTAAACGGCGCTTAATGGTCGGTAAATGATTTTAGATAGATGGGCCTATGTAGCCCGAAGGCGGTGAGTGTAGCTTTAACTAAGCCTTTCAGGTGTCCAGTTCAGTTTGGTGAAAATGCGTTTGCGCAGGGCGAAGAATTGCCATACGATGCTGCGCTTATACAGGCCGGCTTCATTGCGGTGGGTGATATTCTTGTTGGCTTCTTTGCGTCGGTTCAGCCATTTGCCAAGACTGCCGTAAAAGTGAAAGTGTGCCTTGATGATAATGAACATTTCCTTCACCTTGCCACCCAGCAGCATATGCACGCCAGCAACGCCATCCAGCATCAATCGCAACGGGAAGAGCCATAGCAGGGTAGCAGCCTTCTCGTTCTTCAGCAATAATATCAGGCTGTTTCTAAAATTGTAATACAGCTTTTGCGGGCTGCCGTAACTGATAACGCTGCCGCCCACATGGTATACGGTAGAGCCGGCGATATAGCCTATTTTATAACCTGCATTTTTCAGGCGCCAGCATAGGTCTATTTCTTCCATGTGTGCATAAAAATCGGGGTCGAGCCCACCTACTTTATGATATAGGTCGGCGCGCACCATCAGGCAACCGCCGGATGCCCAGAATATTTCAATATCGTCGTTGTATTGCCCGTTGTCTTTTTCCAGCTCGTTAAAGATGCGGCCGCGGCAAAACATATAGCCATACTTGTCTTTGAAACCACCTGCAGCACCTGCATATTCAAAGAATTCGCGGTCTTTCCAATAGCGTATTTTGGGCTGACAGGCAGCCAGGCCCTGGTATCGGTGCATGGCATTGATAAGCGGGGGAAACCAGCCGGGAGTTACTTCAAAATCGGCACTGAGCAGTACATAGTATTTAGCCTGTATCTGCTTTAACGCTTCGGCATAGCCATTAGAAAACCCACGGTTCACAGCTATCTGCAGCGTATGAACGGTGGGATAATTTTCTTGTACGTATTGCAGCGTATCGTCGGTAGATGCATTATCTACCACTACTACATCGTACCCCGTATGTGCTTCCGACACAATGAGTGGCAGGAATAGTTCATGCCACTTACGGCCATTATAGCTGAGTATAACTACGGCCGTATCTTGTGTGCAGTTAATCATTGCCCTATGAACAATGATTATTTATACTTAGGATCGTAAAGCGTATTGTCTGGAGCTACAACGTCAGCATTCTTCTTAAACTTGTGCTCGTACAGGTTGTAACAGCCTGCCCAAGAGAAGATGAATATGCCGAAGAAGAAAAGCAGGAATAAGAAACGCGATTTAGACGGTTTGCTCAGTTCTATATCAGCTGGGTTGTCCAAATCTGCGTGTTGGCCCAAATTATGTTCCTGGTTGTGTTGCATGTTGTTGAAAATGATAATTTCCGCGGACAAAAATAATAGTTATTCCCTCAAAATCATAATATTTTTACCCTGATTTCGTTATTTAAAGGCCTCGATGCGTCAATATCTTAACTGGAAAAACTATTTAATAATAATTGCTATGTGTATAGTAGCAGCTTCGCTCTACTATACCAACAGGCTGGCAGCCAACCTGGCCCATGAAGAACGGAAAAATGTAGAGCAACTGGTGGAGGTGCTGAAGCTGCAATACAGTACCGATCCCGCCACACAGCAATATGCCTCTATAGCCATCGGGCAGAACAAGACCATCCCCCTGATATTAAGCGATGACAAGGATGTAGTGCAGGATTATAAAAATCTTGACAGCAACAAAATAGAGAGAGACAATGCTTACCTGCAGCACAAACTGGCCGAGTTTAAAGAATTGCACCCACCTATTATTTTTAATTATGATTTCGGGCAGCAATATGTGTACTATGGCGAATCGTCTTTGCTGCAACAGCTAAGATATTATCCTTATGTGCAGCTTACCATCATCATACTGTTTCTGACAGTAGTATTGATAGCGCTCAGCTCGGCACACCGCTCGCTACAAAACCAGGTATGGGTAGGCCTGTCTAAAGAAACAGCACATCAGTTGGGCACACCGCTCAGTTCTATGGAAGGCTGGCTGGAACTGCTGAAAGATACCGAAAGCAATAACGAGGCCGTGGTTGAAATGCAAAAAGACCTGGACCGCCTGAAACTGGTGGCAGACAGGTTTAGCAAAGTAGGTAGCGCCCCACAACTGGAAGAGGAAGACCTGGTAGCACGCATGCAAAATATGGTGGACTATATGCAAAAGCGTTCGCCCAATAAAGTGAATATTAGCCTGCAAATTGATAGTAAAGAAGTGCCGGTAAACATCAGTGGCCCGTTGTTCGACTGGGTGGTAGAGAACCTGATGCGCAATGCGCTGGATGCAATGGATGGGAAAGGGGAGATAGAAGTGCGTATACAAGACCAGAAGCAACAGGTATGGGTAGATGTTTCGGACACCGGTAAAGGCATGGCCAGGCACCAGGTGAAGAAGATATTTATACCCGGCTATACTACTAAGAAGCGTGGTTGGGGTTTAGGCTTGTCTTTATCCAAGCGTATTATAGAGCAATACCACCATGGTTCTTTGTTTGTAAAGCAAACAGAAGCAGGCAAGGGTACTACCTTCCGCATCATACTAAGGCGTTGATGTTTTTTTCATTTTTGATTTTTCAGTTTTCGGGTTACATTTGCAGTCCCTCAAAAACACATGCGGCGGTGGCGAAACTGGTAGACGCACTACTTTGAGGTGGTAGCGCCTGTCATGGGCGTGGGAGTTCGAATCTCCTCTGCCGCACTGGATGGAAGCCTGTACATTGTACAGGCTTTTGTTTTTATAAGTCCGCAACTTTCGGGTAGGTAGCTATGGCAAGGGAGGGTAGTTTTGTGTAATAAATACGGTAAGATATGATGACAAGGGAAGCCACAGACTACGAACGTATAGCAGCAGCCATAGATTATATCAAAAATAACTTTAAAGCGCAGCCTAACCTGGATGAAGTAGCAGCGGCCATTCATTTAAGCCCTTTCCATTTTCAACGTTTGTTTACAGAATGGGCAGGTGTAAGTCCAAAGAAATTTCTTCAATACATTAGCATAGCCCATGCCCGCACGCTATTGAAAGATAAAGGTGCTACCTTGTTTGAAGCTGCTTTTGAAACGGGGCTTTCAGGCACCGGCAGGCTACACGATCTGTTTGTGAATATAGAAGGGATGACCCCCGGCGAATATAAAAATGGTGGGGCAGCACTCACCATCAACTATAGCTATGCAGAAACGCCGTTCGGTAATATGCTCATAGCTTCTACAACCAAAGGTATTTGCTACATGACCTTTGCTGACGATGAGGCACTGGCATTAGAAGAGCTGCAGCACATATTCCCCCATGCGCAATACCGACAAATGACGGATATACTGCAGCAGTCGGCATTGCAGATATTCCGCCACGACTGGAACAATCATGATAAAATAAAACTACACCTGAAAGGCACCGATTTTCAACTGAAGGTATGGGAGGCATTGCTCAAAATACCTACCGGTAAACTGGCCAGCTACGGCAGCATTGCAGCGCAACTACAGGCGCCATCCGCATCGCGGGCAGTGGGCTCTGCGGTGGGCGATAACCCCATTGCATTCCTGATACCCTGCCATAGGGTGATACAGTCGGGTGGGGCGTTGGGGCAATACCACTGGGGTAGCACCCGTAAAGCAGCCATGATAGGCTGGGAGGCCGCACAGGTAAATGGAGAAGGGTAATGTGGCAACACAGCGAACTGGATGCTGCCGCAGTGCGTGCTATGATAAGAAAGCAACAGGTAACCATAGGTGGTAATAGCAGGCTGAAGATATATGGTAAACTGTCGTGCGCATCGGGCAAGCGAATGAAGCGCGAAAACCGCATATTCTTTACGAATGAATCAGCAGCAATACATGCCGGTTACAGGCCATGCGGGCATTGTATGCCGCAGGCTTACAAAAAATGGAAGGAACGAAAAATGAACTTATTTGATAACGAACCCGTGCAAAACCTGCTGCCATACGATGGGGTAGTGGAGTATTATGGCGTGGTGATAAATAGTGCTGCGGCAGATGTATATCTGCAAAGGCTGTTGCAGGAAATAGCCTGGCAGCATGATGAGGCAGTGATATTTGGCAGGCACATCGTTACTGCACGTAAAGTGGCATGGTATGGCGATGCGGGCTACGATTATACTTATTCCAACACCACCAAGCGAGCCCTGCCGTGGACAGAAGACTTGCTACAACTGAAAACCCTGGTAGAGCAAATGACAGGAGAAACCTACAACTCTTGCCTGCTTAACCTGTACCATACAGGTAATGAAGGTATGGCCTGGCATAGCGATGATGAAAAGATGCTGGCGAAAAATGGGGCCATAGCATCGCTGAGTTTTGGTGCAGAGCGTAAGTTCTCTTTCCGGCACAGGGATACCAAGGAAACACTGGCTATGATGTTGCAACACGGCAGCCTGCTAGTAATGAAGGGCGTCACCCAAACACACTGGCTACACAGCCTGCCTAAATCGAAGAAGGTGACGATGCCGAGGATAAACCTCACATTCCGAAAAATGGAGGCACAATAAAAAAAGCCGTCGGTTAAGACGGCTTCTTCGTGTATGTTTTTGATGAGTGCTTATTGCATCGATTTTGCATCTTTCAGGAATTGTTCCAGTCCCAGGTCTGTAAGCGGGTGTTTCAGCAAGCCCATGATAGATGACAGGGGGCATGTGCACACATCGGCACCGGCTTCCGCACAGCGAATGATGTGCAGCGGGTTGCGGATAGATGCTGCCAATACTTCTGTCATAAAGCCTTGTGCATTGTAGATACCTACTATCTGCTCTATCAGTTGCACACCATCCCAACCGCTATCGTCTACACGGCCCAGGAAGGGAGATACGAAAGTAGCACCTGCCTTAGCAGCCAGTATGGCCTGGCCGGCAGAGAATACCAGTGTGCAATTGGTTTTGATGTTGTTATCTGTAAACCATTTGATGGCTTTGATACCATCTTTTATCATCGGCACCTTTACCACGATGTTTTCGTGCAGGGCTGCCAGTTTTTTACCTTCTTCTACTATACCCGCAAAGTCGGTGCTCAATACTTCCGCACTTACAGGGCCATCTACTATATTGCAGATGTCTACATAATGTTTGGCAATAGCAGCCTCGCCTTTAATGCCTTCTTTGGCCATCAGCGATGGATTGGTGGTAACGCCATCCAAAATGCCCATATCGTGTGCTTCCTGTATCTGTGCGATGTTAGCTGTATCGATAAAAAACTTCATATACTGTACGGATTTGTTATTTACGATTTCTGAATTGTTGGCAAAATAAGTTTATCTGTAGGAAATAGAATGTAAAACTTTTATCAAATATTGCCGGTTGTGGTATTTATGCTCATTACAAGGCATAAAAAAACTGGCAAGTTACTTACATCGCGCCGCTACAACCGCCCACCCTTGCTACATTCCTGTCCTGGGGGATTCAGCAGGAGCTGGCCGTATAAGACTTGCCAGGGCTGCAAAAGTAAGATAATAATTCGCAGCCTGCAAATTTTATAACATAAAAAAACCACTTCTATATGAAGTGGTTTTTTACGAGCTGTATAATAAGCTATTATGATTTTGCCAGTTCAGCTTTCAGAAAGTCAATAACCTTTACTTCCGTAGCATCCTGTTCATGCAGGTCGGCCAGGTATACAGATACCCAATCTGTAAGGTGTATGAAGTAAAATACTTTTTCCCAATAGCTCTTTCCTTTCGCATATATCTCGGTGATGCTATTGGTATATTTCTTTATCACTTTTTTGTTTATCTCCATGCGTAGCTGTACGCGTTCATAATCATCTTCTGTGCGCAGTATCACTACCGCACGGCTGTTGTCTTTATCGCGCCAGCCTACCAGCTCGTTGTGGTTCATTTCAGGTATTACATGGTGCCAGCACAGCATTTTGCCATTTTCATTTATCTGCTGGCGAAAGCGTACGGCCACACCCTCATAGTCTGATGCTGCATAGATAATGGGTGTTTTGCCTATCAGCTTTTTAGCTATTGCTTTTGCCTGCTTCTGTATGTCTTTTGCCTCATCTTTCAGCAGCCTGATGCTTGCTTTGATGTCTTTTTCAAAATTGTCTTTTACCAGGCCAAAGTGTTGCAGGGTGTAAAGCACTTGCACCATAGAATAGCCTACACATGCACGTGGTGGCATGCCCGCAGGAACCAGTATACAATCCAAATGCTTTTTCTTCGCTGTTTCAGCTACCTTACCGCCTGATGTGATGCAAACGATGGTTGCTTTGGCTTTTATGGCCTGCTGCATAGCAGCTATGGTCTCTTCTGTATTGCCAGAGTATGATGAAACAATAACAAGGCTATCGCTGTCGATGAAAGATGGCATGAAGTAGTCTTTATTAACTATAAATGGCACTTTCATCTTATCGAATACATAATTTTGAATGATAGAGCCTCCAATGCCGCTACCGCCAAGGCCAGTAAGTACTACGTTTGCAAATGTTTTCTTTGCAGAAGTGAAACGGTAATTTTGACCTATTATAAGTGACTCTTGTAGCTGTATCGGAAAGTCTGTAACTAATTGCTTCATATTATTTTTCGAATTCGATGGCCAAACATAAGGAAACTGGCATAAAAGGCGAACAAATAGCAGAAAACTTTTTGCTAAATAAAGGATATACTATTCTGCATAAGAACTGGCGCTGGCAGCGAAAGGAAATAGATATTATAGCACGATATGAGGGCTTTTTGCTATTTGTAGAGGTAAAGACACGATATAGTTTCGATTTTGGCTTTCCTGAAGAGGCTGTAAGCCTGGTAAAGCAGCAGCATATGAAAACTGCGGCAGAAGCCTTTGCAGAAGATTATACTGATTTTGAGAGTATCCGTTTTGATATTATAAGCATACTAATGAAACAGGGGGCTGCACAAGAGATACTGCATTTTGAAGATGCATTCTATTAATGCAATTTTCCTGCTTTTGACGCGTTTATGACATATATGGTTGCAAAGGTGTTCATAATTAGAAACAAACTGCTACCTTGCTGTGTTCCCCAACTTTTAGTAAGTTTTACTTATGGCGTTATTCGATTATATATTAGAGCCACCATCATATGGTTGGAAAGATGAACAAGGTAATCTTGTAAAACCAACCCAGAAACAGATACTGAAAGAATTCCTTTCCCGCGTTAATGTTTTTAAGGACCGCAAAAACTGGATGACGTTTGCCAGTTGGCTGCAATTGCTTTGCTTATTGCCATTTCTCATCTTGTTTTTCGTATCGTATTTCAACTGGTGGTATGTATTAGCCGGCTTTATATATAGCATGATATTGATGGGCACGCATGGCACTATCTGGTATCATCGGTATTGCACGCACAATGCGTACACTTTCAAAAACAAGTTCTGGCGTTTTATTACACAGCACCTGGTTATTAAAACCGTGTTTGAAGAGATATATGTGGTATCGCACCATGTGCATCATGCAAAGTCTGACGAGCCGGGCGATCCGTATAATGCCAGTGCGGGGTTCTTGTATTGCTTCCTTGCAGATGCCAATCATCAACCTATAAACCGCAACCTTAGCGAAGAGGATTACAACCGCGTAGTAGGCTTGATGAAACACACAGGTGTAAAGCCTAACACCTATCAGCAGTACCAAAAGTGGGGGAGTATAGACAACCCCGTAAGGGTATTAACTAGCTGGGTCTTGAACTGGACATTCTGGTTCCTATTGCTGTATTGCATAGGTGAGTACCTGATAGGCGGCCACGGCTTAAGCCTAACTACTGCCATCTTCGGTTCTGCATTTGTATGGACAGCCGGAGTGCGCACATTCAACTATGAAGGGCACGGCAAGGGCAAGGATAAAAGAAGGGAAGGTATAGACCATAATATGAAAGATATGTCCATCAACCAGATATGGCCGGGATATGTAGCTGGCGAATGGCATAATAATCACCATCTTTTCCCTGCCAGCGCCAGGTCTGGCTTTCTACCATATCAGTTAGATTTGGCTTATGTTTATGTGCGTGCGCTACACGCAATAGGCGGGGTAGCTACTTATAGGGATGCCAAGAAGCAATTTATGGAACAATACCATCGTCCTTACATCGAGCAGAAAAAAGGGGTAACGCTGAAGACCGAGACGGAACTGGAAAGCCATTAATGTCCTATCTTCCGTATTCTTCGGCATATGAATGATAGCGGATACATAAAACTTAGGATACGGGAACTGATAGATGAAGTGCCGGGCTTTAAAACAGTGGTATTTGAAGATGGCCATCACATTGATTATAAAGCCGGTCAGTATCTCACGTTTATAAAGCAACTGGGGAATAAAGAAATACGTCGTTCTTACTCCATCACATCATCGCCGGCACTTAATGAACCCCTGTCTATTGGTGTCAAACGCATTGATAATGGCATTTTCTCCCGCTGGTTTGCAGACACGGCCAAACCGGGCGATACATTGCAGACCATCGGCAGCGGTGGTTTTTTCGTACTGCCCGATGATGTAAATAGCTATAGGCAATTATTCTTCTTCGCTGCAGGTAGCGGCATCACCCCAATCCTTTCGCTGATAAAGACCGCATTGGTGCAGTATCCGGCTCTCGAACTAGTGCTTATTTACAGCAATCATAGCCATAGCAGTGCGGTGTATCTTCGGCAATTGGAAGCATTGCAGCGGCAATATGCAGACCGCCTGCATGCGGTCTTTCTTTTTAGCAATACACCACAATTGGTAAAAGCACGGCTGCATAAGGAATTGATAGTAGAGATACTGAATGAATTTGCTGTATCACAACGTGATAAATTGCTTTGCTACATATGCGGGCCGGAAAACTATATGCGTATGTGCACCTATACGCTGGAAGAAGCGGCAATACCGCCAGCCAATATCCGCAGGGAAACCTTTATAGTGGATAAAAGTCCTAGTATAAACCTTGCCCCGCCCGACAAAGCATCTCATAAAGCCACCATAATAAAAGCAGGTAGAGTAACCGAGTTTTCTATAGCGTATCCCGATTCGATACTGAAAAGCGCTAAGAAAGCAGGGTTGTCATTGCCTTACAGCTGCGAAACGGGGAAATGTGGTAGCTGTGTAGCTACCTGTATTGAAGGTAAAGTATGGCACTCCTACAATGAAGTGCTTACCGAAGCCGACCTGGCCAAAGGTTTGGTGTTAACTTGTGTAGGCCATCCCATATACGGAGATATAAAGCTGGAAATGTAAAAGCCCCGTTATCACAGGGCTTTATTATATACAGAACAGCATAATCGTTACGGCGATTAGCTGGGGATTTGTATGTCCAGGTTATTGGTGGCAACAAATTGTGTGTAACTGCAATAGGCATTATTTGAAGTGTTTGCTGCATCAAAACATACCACTATCGTTACATCGTCGCTATATGGAGATATGGCCTGGTTGAAAGAAAGCTTTTCATCTGCCATGCTTTTATACATCTGCATATAAGCCTGTTGATCGTTCGGGATGATAACAAAACCTTTAATAGGTGCACTGTAGGGCTTCATGGAGTTTCCCTTATGCACTGCCAGTTGGTCTATTATTTGTTTTGCCTGCTGAAGGTTCATATTTTTTGTTTTATGCAAAAGTATATGCAGTACATAGCGCAGCGAAGTAGTTTCGTTTTTTTAACAAACTGATTGCAAAACAAAGAGCCGCCATTGCTTAGCAATAACGGCTCTTTGTTCTTGTTCATCTCCTTTTACTTACTATCCTTCAGCTTGCCGGCAAATACTTTCTTAAACTTATCTAATTTGGGTTTTACTACGAATACACAATAGCCCTGAGATGGGTTATCGGTGTAATAGTTTTGATGATAATCTTCAGCTTTGTAGAAAGTAGAGTAGGGGGATATCTCCGTTACTATATCATCATTATATGCTTTTTCTTCGTTCAGCTTACGTTTGTAGTCTTCCGCTTTCTGCTTTTGTTCATCATTATGATAAAAGATGGCAGAACGGTATTGTGTACCTACATCATTTCCCTGGCGGTTTAACTGTGTAGGGTCGTGAGCCGTCCAGAAGGCGGCTAATAGTTCGTCATAACTTATTACGCTGGGGTCGTAATAGATATTGCAAGCTTCAGCATGGCCGGTATTACCGGTGCAAACCTGTTTGTAGGTAGGATTGGGTACACCACCTCCTATATAGCCCGATTCTACTTTTTCTACGCCCTTCAATTGTTGATACTGTGCCTCTACACACCAAAAGCAGCCCGCGGCAAAAGTGGCTACTTCCAGTTTTTTTTCATTCCTTGTTGGCTTTGCATTATTCATTTGGCTAAAAGTTTTCGATTTTTCATATTTACCATCCTGTGCGCAGGCGGTAAGTTGTAGTAATAATACTAATAATACGGTGTGCTTTAATGTGCGGTATATCATATTTCCTCTTTACCGTTTAGATACGTAAAGTTCGCTGTTTAGGTTTGTTGGATGTGGGTTTCAGGAGTTTATTTAACATGGCATTATAAAATATATGCCTCCTCTGCTAAAAAATGTTTTGAAAATAAGTCTGCTTGTCTAATTTTGCCCCCGGAGAGATGGCAGAGCGGTCGAATGCGGCGGTCTTGAAAACCGTTGACTGTCAAAGGTCCGGGGGTTCGAATCCCTCTCTCTCCGCATCAAAAGATAAAGAGCCCCTTAATCGGGGCTTTTTTATTGCGGGTAATACATCTGGCCAGTAGTTTTTTGCATCTGAAGGTTACAATTGAGGTAGCAAGGTTTCTCAAGGTAGCAGCTTTCCTGAGTGAGTGTCGTGTCACAAACTAACAAGACATGGAATCAAAAAAACTATTCCTTTCATTTTTTCTTTTCAAAAGTAGAATTAACAAAAAAGGGTTGTCCCCAATTTACCTGAGAGTAACAATTGACGGGAAAAGAGAAACAATAGGTACAGGAATCTCTATTGAAGCAAGTAATTGGGACGAAAACAAGAGTTTAATTATAGGGGATAGTGCAGTGGTGATTAATCAAAACCACTTGCTAAATAGCCTGAAAGGCAGAGTTATGGGCATTTATACAGAACTGCTAAACGCTGGTGCTGACATTTCTACCGCCGCCATTACTAAAAAACTTGTCTCGAAGGATGCCGATGAAATGACTTTACTAGCTGCTATTAAAATACACAATGCTAGTGTTTTCAAAAAGATCGGCAAGGACAATACTAAAGCCACCTATACCAAATATGAATCGCTAAGGGTGAAATTGGAGCATTATATTGCCAGTGAATACAAACAAAAGGATCAGGTATTAAAGGAGCTTTCACAAAAGTTCCTTGTCAATTTCGAGAGTTTTTTAAAGACGAAAGAGAATATTGGACATAATACTACCATAAAGTACATCCAGTTTCTCAAGAGGATAATACACTTCTCTATTCAACAGGAATGGATTAGTAGCGATCCATTCGCTTCATATAGGTGCAGGTTTAAGCAAGTGAATAGAGCAGTTTTATCTAAAGCTGAGCTGTCTACAATAGAAGCAAGAGAATTTTCTACTTCAAGACTTGCAACCGTCAGGGATATATTCATTTTTTCCTGTTATACCGGGTTGGCGTATGCAGACGTAAAAAGGCTAACCTTAAAGGAAATCATCACTGGATTTGACAACCAGCTTTGGATAGAAACATTTCGGGAAAAAACGAAGGTTAGAGTAGCTGTTCCTTTATTGCCAAAGGTGCTGTCTTTAGTTCAAGAATATCATGAATGGAGGAAGGAGGCTAATTCCGATAAGGTTCTACCAGTGCTTAGCAACCAAAAAATGAATGCTTATTTGAAAGAGATTGCTGATTTATGCGGGATAGATAAAAAGCTGACGTTTCATATTGCCCGACATACATTTGCTACAACTATCACTCTGGGGAATGGTGTCCCGATAGAATCAGTTTCAAAGCTGCTTGGGCATACAAACATTAAGACCACACAGCAATATGCAAAGGTGTTGGATACAAAGCTATCTGCTGATATGAACTCCCTGAGAGATAAAATATTCTAGAGAGCTATATACAGCCTTGGATTTATTTTTCGAAAAATGCGGTTGGCTCAACGTCTAGTGCTCTGGCAAATAAGTACACAAAACTTATACTTGTATTTATTTCCCCTCTCTCTATTCTGCCTATTTGCGATAGCGTTAAATCCGTAGCATACATTAAAGCTTCCTGAGAAATGCCTTTTTGCTTACGTATTTCCCGGAGCTTCCTACCAAAATGCTTAATGCCAGCATCATCTCTGTAGTTAGTTTTTGCCACCACTCAAAATGAATGATTAGGCAGGAATTAAATTAACGCAGATATGCTCTATTTCATTATTATTCAATAATTTTAAAACAAAACTACAATGAGAATAGCCACATTATTATTGTTTCTATTGTTCGTATGCTCTTGTGGAATGTCAGAGAAGCAAAAGCAAGAATTGAATGCTCTACAGGTCGAGAATGAAAATTTACAGTCCAAGATAAACAAGCTCCAAGCAGAGAATGAAGAGTTTAAAACAGAACTGCGGAAATTTCATAAAGTATCCGATAATCCGGAAGGGATGCGAGATGCTGTAAGGGAGCTCAGTACCAGTTATGTCATATTTAAAATAAAATATAAAAGACTCTATCCTGATAATAGTACAGAGTCTAATTTTAGGATTATTCATTCTCCCATAAATGAGGTGTTGAATTGGAATGAGGACTTAAAATATAGACTCCTTGATAGGGAACAGTCAATTATTGAGAGCAACGTAGGGGGAAGAATAAAAACTTATAGTCGGGAAGCGATAGTATTCAAAACATATGCTGAGGCCAGCAGATTTTTAGAGGATTTAGATAAATAGGGGTGGTGAATACACTCCTATTTATCATATTTGTGAGAAATAGATCACATGAATCCCTTTAAATTTTTCACTGATATCCTACATCTGAAATCGATAGAAACGATTAAGGATGAATTTTACAGTCTGGCATACGATAGCAATTACTCTCAAAAAGAGGAATGGATTGAAACAGTGGAGTTTACTCCAGATACAATAGGGTATGTTGAACGATTATATTTCAAGCAATATATCCAAGACCTGTTTGCAAAGGAAAAGATAATCGCGCATGAAGCACTTAGCGCGCTATTATTTAAAGAAACTTCAAGCGTAAAAGAAGCTGAAAAAAGACTGGCAATAGTTGTCTCGGACTGGATTTCATTGACGGATAAAGCTACTTCTGACAAATCGCTTCAAAAGTATAATCTGATAGATTTTTACAATGAGATAACGAAGGAGTTGCATACTAAAAGGATAGAGCTAAAAAATCTGGGGCAAGCTAAACCGTACACTACTAATAATAGTAGCATAGAAAAAATCCAATGGCTAGGAAACGCGAATCAGTTAGTCGCACTTTTTTATGATTTGCTTCATGAGAGTTCAAACTTTGGCAAAGCATACATTCAAACGGAAACTCCCAATTTGGCAGCATTTATCTTTAATAATTTCTCAGCAAAAGATGGTAGTGAAATTCCAATAAATACAATAGAAACAGGGCTGAAAATTTCAAGACCTGAAAAGCGCCCAAGTGGTACTAAAAGGCTTAAAGTAGAAAAATACTCAGGCTAGCGGGGACTGTTTCGGGACCAGGGGACTTTTTGCATTGGTTGATTTTTGAAAAAAAAATTAAACTATGAGCAAAAAATTCAAATCCCTCGGTTTAAAGTTTCAAGTAGGCAATTCACCTATAGACTATTTTAAAATTCCTGTCCAATCTTTAAAAGATGATGGGATTGAAATTAGGCATCGTGAAATAAGTTTGGACGAAGATGAGTATCTCACTGTTGACCACTTAGAAGGGTTCAATTACTACAAAAATGAAACTGTTGTATTTAATGTTCAGGTAGGAAAAGGGAAGACTACTTTGTGCTATGATTTAGTGCAGCATTATGTCAATAAGGGTTTCAAAGTAATTGTGGCAAGTCCCTTCACTAAGCTGGTCGATAAAGACTATTCAAAATTATTAGAAAGAAAACTATCTGCGTTTCATTATAAAAACTTGCCGGAAGATACTAGCGTTAGTTTAGACGACATTTTAAGTTGTGATGTTCAGGTTATGACTATAAACTGTCTACTTCGCAATCCGGGAGAAGATGCATATTTTCAAAAGTTCGAGAAGCGAAATTATTTAGATGCGCTATTTAAGCATTATACTGAAAAAAATAGCAGGGTAATAATATTCTTTGATGAAATTCATGAATCAATACATAATTTCAAATCAGCCAATATACCACACCTTGTAAAGTGGGACAGCCTTGTTTCTAAATGTTTTATCGCTAGTGCTACTTATACTCCCGCATCCATTCCTGTAATAAAGTATATCTCATGTCTTACACAAAACGCTGTTAATGTATATGAGGTAGCACGTGCAAAAACAAAAGATACTTCTAATTTACATGTTCATTTAATTGACGAAAACTATTCTGCTAGTAACATTGAACCTTTAGAGAGTATTGCCGATATTATTAATGCCAATAAAGGGAAAAAAGTTAATATTCTTACGGGGTATCGAAGCATTGCCCGCTCACTAATAAATAAGGATTCAAAAGATGAATTTGTAAAATCTGTTATTAATCTGAACCCTAATCTTACAGATGGAAGCGCAGACAAACCCTTCGATATTAGTTCTAATAACATAGGCACCACTTTCAAAACGGGGATTGATGTAAACGACCCAGGGTCAGTTTTCATAATTATTCTTCCTACGATTACGGAAGAAGCTAATTACGGAATCTTTTCTGACGGGTTGCCATCCATCGTACAGGCTGTTGCGCGGTTGAGAGTTAAAGGAGAACTACATGTCTTTTGTAGAATGCCGCCGGTGATAATGGATGAGAATTCAAATGTGCTATATAATTCCTATGAGTTTTTATCAATCCCTAAAATCGGGCACAAAAGTCAGAATGAATTACTGAGTGTTTTGATACAGACATATTCTAAGAGTAAGGCTGAGGTAATTGATCACATCAAAAAATTAGAAGACATTTCATCAAAAGTAACTTTGAGATATCATTATCGAACGCCTGAGGAGTATTTGATGGGAGAAACTAGAAACTTGCTTGTAAAGCAACATTATGAGTACGGCAAAACATTGACACCATACCTCCTTTGGGCCGCATTAAATAATCAATTTACTTCTACGACATTAAAAAGCATTTTTCTGGTAAGACGCAATTTCAATTATATTAATATTGACGGTGCTTCGGGAAACACTTTAGCAGGAAATATATCAAACCTGATTGGCCAGAAACATCTATATGACTTTCTAGTAGAAGCTTCTAGTTATTTATCTACTTTGAAAACTACTAAATTCATATTGAGCGGTTCGACTCTAAACTACATTCAATTGAAAAATAACTTCGATTTTTTTAATAATCTAATTCAGTTATACTTTTCACACCATTCAATTAATTACAACTTACAGAAGGAAGATTATATTTTGGGTAATTGTCTGGTATTAAATAATCATCTTTTTGATACAGGAAGCAGGCGTGGATGTTTTTATGTATTAGAAAAGCTTCGCCAAAATTTTATCAATTACATGGCCAATGAGATTATTGTTAATGCGAAAAATGAAGCAATAATTCATAGAGATGTTTGGCAAAAGTTGCCTATTTCTTTTTATGATTCAGTAGAGGCACTAGTGCCATTGTTGAAGAAAGTTGACATATTGATAAGTAGTAAATATTTTCCCTTCTTAGAAGGCTTGCATAAAAAGACAGTGTTGGTTAGAAGACAATCTATTTACAAGATGTTTGAAAAATGTTTTACTAATGTTTCAGACGTAAAAAAGACCCATTTAAAGGGGAAAGATAAGTTTTATTTGGTTCAAGGCAACTTAGAAAGACAGTTACCCGATGAACTGAAAAATGTAAAATTTTAAGTCGAAAAATTCTTCTGCAAATCCTTATAGACTTAAATATTTTTCTTTCGATATAGATAAATGACGAGATGGATAGTATATAATATGGATTTTTATAAAGCTGGCCAGCTTAAAAAAACTAAGACCTTAATCATTTATATATCGCATTTTTAAACAGCTATAGCTCCGGATAGCAATCCGATAATAGTAATTATCAAGAATACTATTACTCCAACTACAATAGAAACTTTCATCTTTTCGATTTTGTAGCTCATCGGATCATATTGCTTTGGTTCTGAACGCATTTTCCTCATTAGTAATATAATTTTATCCATTCCGGCCTTTAAAGAGCGTCAGACAAATATATGATATAAACTGTACAAATGTTCAGTATTTTTTAGATAAAATGTACATTTGTATCAACAAACAAACATTGTCTATGAAACCCGCAACTAGAGTAAATGAGCTTTATAAAAAAAGCATAATAAGTGAAATGCAGCGTCAGGTTAACGCGATGCAGGCGGTTAGAAGCTTGCCCCTGGAAAAGAACGAACAAAAGCTGAGCTTCTTAGAGAATTCTTTTGTAGATAAAATATTCCCTACTACAGCTATACATGAATTCATTAGTTATGAAAATGTAACTGCTGCTGCAACCTCTGCTTTTATACTAAGCTTAGCCAATACTTTTCTTTCGAAAAATCGTTTTTGTCTTTGGATAAGTTTAAATGATATTGTTTTTCCATCAGCATTAAAACAGTTCGGAATTGCCCCGGATAATATACTTTTCACTAAAGTTTCTAAGCCTAAAGATGCTCTATGGGCAATCGAGGAAGCACTTAAATGCAGTTCAATAGCATTTGTAATAGGCGAAGTTCCTGAGTTAACTTTCAATGAATCAAGACGACTACAATTAGCCGTTGAAAATAGCAACACAACGGGTTTTATACATCGAAAGAATCCACGCATCGAAAATACAGTAGCATGCAATACACGTTGGAGAATACAACCAATACCAAGTTTTTTAGATAAGGGACTACCCGGCGTTGGTTTTCCTAAATGGAGGGTAAACTTAAGTAAAGTTAGAAATGGTAAGCCAGGTGTTTGGGATATGGAATGGGTTCACGATTCTCTCAGGCTTATTAATAATCAGCTAAATATTACATCCAACGCGGCTCGTAAAATTGCCTAGATATGACCAAGCGTATTATTTCAGTATGGCTTAAATATTTGAAAACGGATTGGATTTGCCGTCGTCAGCCACATTTTAAGGAATTACCTTTTGTAATGGCTGCGCCTGAAAGGGGGAGGATGGTAGTACAGGCTGTTAATCCTATCGCTGAATCAAAAGGTATTTATAAGGGTATGGTCGTAGCTGACTGCAGGGCTATATTACCATCATTACAAGTATTGAATGACATAGAAGGATTGTCTGATAAACTTTTAAAAGCTCTTGCAGAATGGTCTATCAGGTATACACCCGTAGTAGCAGTAGATCCTCCTGATGGACTGATATTAGATGTAAGCGGCTGCCCACATTTATGGGGAGGTGAAAAGCCTTACTTAAAAGACATAATAACTAAGTTTACCAATTTTGGCTATCATGTACGGGTGGCAATAGCAGACACAGCCGGCGCTGCATGGGCTGTGTCACGATATGGACAAATAACGCCTATAGTAGATTCTGGGCGACAATTAGACGCATTACTGCCTTTGCCTCCTGTCTCATTAAGACTGGAACCTACTACAGTCAGTAAATTAGAAAAGCTTGGATTATATCAAATAAACAGTTTCATAAAAATGCCACGCTCTGCCTTACGCAGACGTTTTGGACAATCATTATTAACACGGCTTGACCAGGCTTTAGGACAGGAAATTGAAACAATAGTACCAGTAAAACCGATTGAGCCTTATCAGGAAAGGCTACCAAGTTTAGAACCGATCCGTACTGCTACCGGCATTGAAATAGGATTGAAGCAGTTAATAGAACAGTTATGTAATAGGCTGGAGAAGGAAGGTAAAGGTATTCGCAAGGCTAATTTTAAATGCTATAGAATAGATGGGAATATACAGCAGATAACAATTGGCACTAACAGGCCTTCAAGAAGCACCAAACATATATTCAAGCTATTTGAACCTAAAATCGCAAACATTGAGCCTGCTTTTGGGATAGAGTTATTCTTATTGGAAGCGCCTATAGTGGAAGACATTGGGGTAGAACAAGATATGCTGTGGCATTCTTCCAGCCATGACGAAGTTGCTGTAGCAGAACTGGTAGATAGGATTACCGGAAAATTAGGGGATGTGGTACATCGTTATTTACCAGCAGAACATCACATGCCAGAACGATCTATTAAGATAGCTACGTCTTTTCAAGAGTTACCAACCACTTCTTGGCGAACTGATTTGCCTCGTCCCATTCATCTATTAGCAAAGCCTGAGCCTATACAAGTTACGGTAGCCATTCCTGACTATCCGCCAATTCTATTTCACTACAACGGCAATCGGTACACAGTAAAAAAAGCTGATGGTCCTGAACGCATAGAAGAAGAATGGTGGTTAAATGATGGTTTATACAGGGATTACTACTGCGTGGAAGATGAAAATGGTGGACGGTACTGGTTGTTTCGGTTAGGGAGCTACAATACAACAGAGCCGAAATGGTTTTTACATGGATTTTTTGCCTGATAAACTGAAGTTATGGATTATGTAGAGTTACAGGTAACAAGCAATTTCAGCTTCCTGAGAGGAGGCTCCCATCCTGATGAATTGTTGAGCAAGCTATTTTACTAGGTTATAAGGGTATAGCCATTACCGACCGGAATACATTAGCAGGAATAGTTAGAGCTCATGCTGCGGCTAAAGGGAAAGATATTCAAATAATACCTGCATGCAGGTTGGACTTACAAGATGGGCATAGTCTACTGGCATATCCTACCGATAAAGATGCGTATGCACGATTGTCTGCGTTATTGTCGGAAGGTAATTTGAGAACAGAAAAGGGTAAATGTGAGTTGTACAAAACCGATGTATTTAAGCAAGCAATGGGCATAAAGTTTATTGTGGTGCCGCCTGTTGAGCTGGACGCTTCGTTTCAGTTTGAAGCATCATTTAAGGCCGATTTGATAGAATACAAGCAAGCCATTGGCAATAACTTATATTTAGGTGCTAATCGTACTTATCAAGCAAATGATAACAAAAGGCTTTACAGGTTAGCTCAATTATCTGATGAGCTAGATATTCCCTTGGTTGCTACCAATGATGTACATTACCACAACCATCAAAGAAGGGAGTTACAGGACATATTGACCTGTATCCGTGAAAAATGTACCATCTATAATGCTGGATTTAGGCTGCATCAAAATGCTGAACGTTACCTGAAGCCTGTGAAGGAGATGGAGCGGCTGTTTTCTCAATATCCCGAAGCATTGGAGAGGACTATGGAGATTGCAAATGCTTGTAAGTTTTCCCTGAGTGAACTAAAATATATCTATCCCGAAGAAGTAACAACACAAGGTAAATCACCATTAGATGAGCTTACAAGCTTGGCATGGGAAGGAGCCAGATCTATTTATGGTATCATCCCCGAAAAAGTAACAAATGCCATCAATTATGAGCTGAAGTTTGTAAAGGAAATGGATTATGCCCCTTATTTTCTAACAGTCTATGATATTGTAAGATATGCCAGGAGTAGGGGCATACTTTGTCAAGGACGTGGTTCTGCTGCAAATTCTACCATTTGTTTTGTCTTAGGTATTACATCAGTTGACCCTACAAAGTTTGATTTGCTGTTTGAAAGGTTTATTTCATCTGCAAGAAATGAACCTCCCGATATAGACGTAGACTTTGAACATGAGAGGCGGGAGGAAGTGATGCAATACATCTATAATAAATATGGCAGAGATAGAGCTGCGATTGTAGCTACTGTTACGCAAGTGCAGCAGAAGGGTGCTGTCAGAGATGTAGCAAAAGCAATGGGACTTTCAGTTGATGCAATTAATAAGCTGTCTTCATCTATTTGGCAATTCACAGATGAATGGTTTGAAGATAAAAGAGTGTCCGCAGAAGGATTTGATGCTAATGACCCACACTTGGTCAAAACCTTGCAGCTTACCAGGCAATATATGGGATTCCCACGCCAATTGGGGCAACATACTGGCGGCTTTGTTATTACGAATGGTAAACTATCCGACCTGTGTCCCATAATGAACGCACGAATGGAGAACAGAACCAATATTGAATGGAATAAGGATGATATAGATGCATTAGGGTTTTTGAAAATTGATGTGTTGGCATTGGGAATACTTACATGTATCCGTAAAGCATTTGAACTTATTAAGCAGCATTATGGCAAGGAATACACTTTAGCCAACATACCGCCTGATGACGAAGATGTATACGAAATGATTGGGCATGCAGATACGTTAGGCGTATTCCAAATTGAAAGTCGTGCTCAAATGTCAATGTTACCGAGAATGAAGCCCAGGAATTTTTATGACTTGGTAATAGAAGTAGCGATAGTACGTCCTGGTCCCATACAAGGTGACATGGTACATCCATACCTACGCAGGCGTAATAAACTGGAAGACGTAGAATACCCGTCTAAAGAATTGGAAGAGATATTGGGTAGAACATTAGGTGTACCGTTATTTCAAGAACAGGCTATGAAAATAGCAATTGTCGCTGCGGGCTTTACACCTGCTGAAGCAGATGAACTCAGGCGTAGTATGGCGACTTTTAAACTAAAAGGGCAGGTTAGCCAGTTTGAAAAGAAGTTAATAGACGGAATGATTAGTAATGGCTATAAGCTGGAATTTGCACAAAGAGTATTCCGTCAATTGGAAGGGTTTGGTAGTTACGGATTCCCTGAGAGCCATGCTGCCAGCTTTGCACATTTGGTATATGTATCATCATGGTTAAAATGTCATTATCCTGAAGCGTATGCTGCTGGATTACTCAATAGCCTTCCAATGGGATTTTACCACCCTGCCCAAATTATTATTGATGCGCAAAAACATGGTGTAGAGGTGCGGGCAGTAGATGTAAATCTATCCAGTTGGGATTATACGCTTGAAGATAGAGTAGGAAAGTATTTTGCAATCAGGTTAGGTTTTAGGCAAGTGAAAGGGTTACAAGAAGAAGAAATGACATTGTTAACCCAATCAAGAGTAAAGCATTTTACCAACATTCACGCCCTAATGGACATTGGTATTTCATTGAGCACATTAGAAAAGTTGGCTAATGCCGATGCATTCAGGTCAATGGGGTTGGATAGACGGCAGGCATTGTGGGAAGTATCGGCACTTGCTGATAGACCTACCGGCATATATGAAGGTCAGGATTCTGAAACGCAGCATGAAAGTGGTATTGAACTGCCTAAAATGCGGTTATCTGAACATGTTATACATGATTACGCAGCAACGAGCTTATCACTTAAAGCACACCCTGTAGGTTTTATACGCGATAAGTTATCTCAACTCAATATAGTTTCTACTAAAGATTTGGATAACTACAAGGATGGAGATATTGTAAAAGTCGCCGGACTGGTACTAGTAAGACAACGCCCAGGTACTGCAGGAGGTGTATGCTTTATCACTGTAGAAGATGAAACAAGTTTTGCCAACCTTGTTGTATTTCAGCACCTATTTGATAAGTATAGAAAGGAGATATTGCAAGCCAAACTACTAATGGTAGAAGGTAAACTACAAAGAGAGGGAGAAGTAACCCATGTCATCGTAAAGAAGTGCCATGACCTGACCAAACTATTAAAACAACTGAGTGGAATTGAAAATCCACCTGTCCAAACACTCGCAAG
>JANLJF010000097.1 GCA_029255605.1 Azovibrio restrictus | reverse complement strand
TGCAATGGCAGCGCCGCCCGTACCTAATGCATTGCTTCTGAGATGTCTACTTTATTCTTCTTATTGCCTTTTACCATCAATACAAAAGGTATGCAGATGAGGAACAAAACCCCTAGCCAGAGGAATATGTCCATATAAGAAAGTACGGATGCTTGTTTGGTTACGCTGAGGTCCAGCATTTTATAGCCTGCACTCAGTGCATTTTCAGGTGTCATGCCTTTGGCTATAAAGCTTTGCTGCAAGCCCTGGATGCGTTGCTGCACTGCCGGGTCGGTAGGGTCCAGGTTGGCCATCAGGTCGTTGCGGTGCATCACCGTGCGGCGCGACATGAGTGTGGTGATAAGCGCTATACCAAAAGAGCCGCCCAGTTGCCGCATCATACCTGTAAAGGCGGCACCCTGGCCTATCTGCTGCCCTTTAAGGGTAGATAAGGAAAGGGTAGTGATGGGGATGAACAACATACCCATACCTATACCACGCATTATCAGCATCCAGAAAAACGCATCTTTATCCGTATCGGGTGTTAATACTTTATAGCCCCAGAAACTGAAAATAAAGAACAGGAACATACCGCCTGCAACAAGGTATTGCTGGGGCACACCTTTCTGCAATAGCCGCCCAATGATAGGCATCATGACTGCCGTGGTCAGTGCCGCCGGTATCATCAGCATACCCGATTGTTGCGCCGTCCAACCCAGCGCAGACTGGGTATAGAGCGGTATGATAAAGGTGGAGCCATACAAACCGAAGCCGAGTATAAAGGATAGGATGGTACCTACCCGCAGATTGTTGTTCTTCAATACCCGCAGCTCTACTATCGGGTTTTTATAAGTTAGCTCGCGCCAGATGAAGAAGTAAAAACCTAATATCGCTGTAATGGTAAGCATTATGATAGCACCACTGGCAAACCAATCATCTTCCTGACCGCGTTCCAGCACATATTGTAGAGAACCTACCGCCATGGCCAGGAATACAATGCCCCACCAGTCTATTTCCTTGCTCGATTTTTTTTCGCCATACTTAGGACTGCGCACATACTGCAGCGTAAGCAGGGTAGCAATAACACCTATCGGTATGTTGATGTAGAATATATAAGGCCATGAAAAATGGTCTACGATATAACCACCCAATGGTGGTCCCAATGTAGGGCCTATGATAACACCCAGTCCGTATATCGCCTGCGCCATACCACGCTTTTCAGGCGGGTAGCTTTCGGTAATGATGGTTTGCGATGTAACCAGCAATGCACCACCACCCAGGCCCTGCATAAAGCGGAAGAATACCAGCTCCCATATATTGGTGGCATTACCACACAGGAAAGAAAAGACCGTAAATATGATAATAGACGCGGCAAAATAGTTGCGCCTGCCAAACTGCTGCGATAGCCAGCTGGTCATCGGTACGATGATAACATTGGCAATGGCATATGCCGTGATAACCCAACCCACTTCATTCAATGTAGCGCCGAGGTTACCCCTCATTTCATTCAGCGCCACGTTTACGATGGTGGTATCCACTATCTCCAGCAATGCACAGAATATAGCGGTGATGGTGATGATCACCCTCCGCGCACCATATTCTACAAGTGAATCCTGATCTGTCATAAATAAAGGTTGAATACCTTTTTAAGATTAATTAGTTGATGTGTACGTCCACGATCACGTTCATACCGGGGCGCAGGCGTTTTACCAGCTCGTCGTTCTTGTTCACGAATTCCATTTTCACAGGCAGGCGTTGTACCACTTTTACAAAGTTGCCCGAAGCATTATCGGCCGGCAGCAGGGCAAATTTGGCACCTGTAGCCGGCGCGAATGATGTCAGCTTTGCTTCAAACTCATGGTCAGGATAAGCATCTACTTTCACCGTTACCTTCTGGCCTTCTTTCATTTTTTCCAGTTGGGTTTCTTTGAAGTTGGCCGTTACCCATATGTCATTCCTTACAATGCTGAAGAGCGACTGGCCTGCATTTACAAACTGGCCGGGCTGGATGTTTATTTTAGATACCATTCCATCTTCCGGAGCAGTGATAACGGCATAAGAGAGGTTCAGTTTCGCTGTTTCTACTTCCGCCTCGCGCTGCATGATGTTGGCATTGGCTACACCCTCTTGTTTGGCGGTTGCCTGGCTTTGAGAAGCTGCGGCACTGGTTTGCCTCATCGCGGCATTCTTCTGTTCTATCAGCACTTGCAGCTGGCGCTCCGCCGTTTGCTTTTGTGCTTCTGCCTGTTCGTATTGTTGCTGGGTGATAGAATGGTCTTTTATCAGGTTGGCATACCTGTTGAAATCTTGTGTTGCACGCCATACATTCACTTTAGCTGTTTCTATCTGCGCATTGATGGCCGATACATTGGCTTGCGATGTAGAAACATTGGCTTGCGATGCAGTGGTAGTGGCCTCAGCCATACCAAAGCTGCTTTGTGCTGCAGCCAGTGCGGCTTCTGCCTGTGCCAGTTTTATCTTCAGGTCACGCTCATCCAGTATCAATAGTGTGTCGCCTTTTTTCACTACCTGGTTGTCTTTTACACGTACCGATTCTACATAACCTGCCACGCGGGGTATTACCGGGCTTACATAGCCATCTATTTGTGCGTCATCTGTTTCTTCGTGGCTCAGCGAGTGTACATATTTGGTGATTCCGAAAGCGCTGCCCGCCAATACCAGCGCGCCAAACACGATAGCAAAGCGGTTATTCTTTTTCTTTGGTTGTTCTGCAGTATGGGAATGTGTATTGCTCATAAACTATTTTTATTGGGTGGGATCGTTTATTATTTGTTGTTGTTTGTATTATCGGTTAATGTGCCGGCAGCAGCCTGCAGGCGTTTGTAGGCTACTACAGCATCGGCCTTGGCAAAGGCGTAGTTCAGTTGCGCCTGTAGTTGTGCTACGTCTGCATCCAGCAGCTCGGTAGTAGTGGTCAGGCTGTTATCATATTTATTCTTTACAATGCGGTAGTTTTCATTTGCCTGCTCTACTGCTTTATTATATACATCTATTTTTTTGGTAGCCGACAGGTAGGTTTGATATGCCTGCGCTACTTGCAGCCGGATGCCATCATTCAGCATTTCGCGGCTTATTTCCGCCTGCTGCAGTTGCGCTTTCGACTGGGCTACTTTAGAGCCTGTCTTCCAAAGGCTGGATGGGCTGTAGCGCACACCTACACCACCATTCACTACATTGGTAAGTGTTACCAGGCCGGGTATGTCTGCCGCTACGTAAGCGCCCGTCAGTGCAATAGAAGGATAGTATTCACCTTTGGCAGCTTTTACGCCTGAACTTGCGGCTTTTACGCGGTAGTTCATGGCTTCCATATCTTTGCGGCTTTGCAGTGCCTGTGCTTCCCATGCTTCAAAGTTGCGGGTATCGGTAGTTACTGTAAATGCATTGGCATCGGGTACCAGTTCCGTTTCTTCCGGCAGGCCCAGCATCAGGTTCATATTGATGTAGGTAAGCTTCCAGTTGTTTTCTGCATCTACCAGCGCCAGCTCTATGTTCGACTGTTGCAGTTCTGCTTTCAGCAGGTCGTTGCGTGCCAGCAGGCCATTCTTTTCCAGGTTGTTGAGGTCTGCTACGCGGTGCTGCGATTGCTTCAGGTTTTCTTTCACAATATCCAGTGCTGCTTTTGCCTTATACAGGTTGCTGTAGGCAGCTATGGTATTGGCTACTACTTCATCCCTGTCTTTTTCAGCATCCAGTGTGGCTGCTTTTTGCAGGTATTTAGCAGCATCTATGCCATGCTGTATCCTGAAACCCGAAAATACAGGTATCGATAAGCTGGCCATGCCATAGGTTACGGAACTCACTTTCAATGATTGTGCAGAAGCACTGCCGCTACCACCTTCCGCACTACCGCCCGACTGGCCACCCAGCTTTACTTTCATGTCCACATTGGGCTGGTTCAGGCGCAGGTAAGAGCCACTTGCCGTCAGGTCCGGCAGCCTTCTTTCACGTGCCTCCCGCAGGGCACCATTGGCTTCTGCTACTTTGGCTGCATTCAGTTTTATTTCTTTACTATTCTGCAGGCTCAGTGTTATGGCTTCGTCCAGCGACAGGTTTCTTTTTTCCTGGGCATTTACAGCCTTACCGGCCAGCAGCATGAAAATAAGTGCTACGGGTTTTATATTAATTCTCATACGTTAGTATTGCTTTGAAGATGCTTTTTAGATGTATGCTTAATTTCTTTTTCAGATGTTTCAGCAGGTCCAAATCGGGCATATCCTGCAGGTTGTTGATGTCTTTATAAAAGTGGCGGGTAGTTACCAGTTGGTTGGTAGTGCCTACCATAGTTGCCATCATAAGGGGTATGTCTATACTGCGCTTGAAAACGCCTTGCTTCTGCCCATCAGCTATTATCTTTTTAACCAGTTCCTGGTTTTTCTTTTTCATTTCATGAAGCTGATGCGCCAGCACGGTATTTTTCTGCATCATTTGCTCGCGGGCTACTATTTTATGAAAGTCTTGCTGGATAAAGTATTTGTCGAGATAGGCATCTATCAGGCATTCTATTTTTGCCAAAGGCCCCATTTCTGTATTTAGCAGCAAATTTTCCAGCCTTGTGCGTATTTCCGATGAATGTCTTTCCACTATGGCTTCCAGTAGTTTTTCCTTCGACCCGAAGTAGTAGGATATCATGGCCACATTCACATCTGCCTCTTTCGCTATATCCCTTACAGATGTGCCCTCGAAGCCCCCTTCGGCAAAGAGCCTTTGGGCGGCATCTATGATCTGTAATTGTTTTTCTGAATATTCCATAAACGGTAATTGCGGGGTCAAAATTAAACGGTCGTTTGATTTTAAACAAACGTTTAATTAAAACAAAATGTTAATGGTGGATAGAGATAATCTATAAATACCGTTAATACAGGTGTTAGCTGATTTTTGCCCAGTGATTTTGGGCGGATTCCGCCATAAGGATGTTGCGGATACCCTGGTGCTGAGGGTGGGTGAGGGATGGGTCTTCCAGCACTATTTGCTGGGCAGCAAGGCGGGTTTGTTCTAATATGCCGGCATCTTCTACTATGTCGGCCAGTTTAAATTTCAGTATACCGCTTTGGCGGGTACCCGAAAGGTCGCCCGGGCCGCGCATGGCCAGGTCTTTTTCTGCTATGATGAATCCGTTGGCGGTTTCTACCATTATCTGCATGCGTTCGCTGCTTTCCTTCGATATTTTATTACCGGTTAGTAGTATGCAATAAGACTGCTCGGCTCCACGACCCACGCGCCCGCGTAGCTGGTGCAGTTGCGAAAGCCCGAAGCGTTCGGCACTTTCTATCAGCATCACACTCGCATTGGGTACGTTTACACCTACTTCTATCACCGTGGTTGCCACTAATATCTGTGCATCGCCGCTTACAAAGCGTTGCATATTGCGTTCCTTCAATGCTGCTTCCTGCCTGCCATGTACCATGGCTATATTATACTTATGCTCCGGGAAGAAAACTTTTACTTGCTCAAACCCCGCCATCAGGCTTTCATAATCCATCTTTTCCGATTCTTCTATCAGCGGATACACAATATATGCCTGCCGTCCCTTGTCTACTTCGCTGCGGATGAAATCCATCACATTGGCTCGGCGCATTTCATTGCGGTGCACGGTCTTTATTTCCTGCCTGCCCGGCGGTAGCTCATCTATTACAGATACATCTAAATCGCCGTACAAGGTCATAGCCAGTGTGCGGGGGATAGGTGTAGCCGTCATCACCAGCACGTGCGGTGCTGTGGTGTTTTTAGCCCACAGCCTTGCCCGCTGCCCTACACCAAAGCGGTGTTGCTCATCTATCACCGCAAGGCCCAGGTTTTTAAATTGTACGGTATCTTCTATCAGTGCGTGGGTGCCTACCGCTATGGGTATGCTGCCATCTGCCAATCCTTTCAGTATGTCTTTTCGTTCTTTGCCCTTTACCGTACCGGTGAGTATCGCTACAGGTATGCCCATCGGCTCCAGCAGCGATTTAATGCCTTGATAGTGCTGCTGTGCCAGTATCTCCGTAGGTGCCATCATACACGCCTGGAAACCATTATCCATGGCCAGCAGCATACTCATCACAGCTACTATGGTTTTACCGCTACCTACATCGCCCTGCACCAATCGGTTCATTTGCTTGCCGGTGGCGGTATCTACACGTATCTCTTTCAGCACACGCTTTTGCGCATTGGTAAGCTGAAAGGGTAGGTGGTTATTAAAGAAGTTATTGAAGTTATCGCCTACTTTTTCAAACTTCCATCCGGGCTGTATAGTGTGTTGTAGTCTTAGTTGTGCTATTTTCAGTTGCGATGCCAGCAGTTCTTCAAACTTCAGGCGGTAGCGTGCGGCCTGCATATGTTCTTCCGTATCGGGAAAGTGTATCCACCGCATAGCCTGGTACCGGTTGCACAGCCTGTATTGCTGTAGCATGGCAGCCGGTAGTATTTCCGGTATATCGCCCGGCATTATCTTCTCAAAAAGGCTTTGGGTTACCTTAGCAAAAGAACGGTTGCTAAGGCCTTTGGCACGCAGCTTTTCCGTAGTGGGGTAAACGGGCTGCATGCCCGGTATAGCTGTTTCCGAATTCAGCGGCTCCATTTCAGGGTGCGCAATATTCGGCACGCCATTGAAAAAAGAAACCCTGCCGAAAAGTATATAGCGCCCGTGGTCCACCAACGATTTTTTCATCCATTGCGCTCCCTGGAACCATATCAGCTCTATCTTACCCGTATCATCATAAAAGGTGGCAACGAGTCTTTTCTTCCGGCCTTCGCCTTCTTCAAATATATTGATGACGGTACCTATCAGTTGCACATAATCGGTGTTCTGGTGTATCTGCGCTATTTTATCTACCCGTTTCCGGTCGAAGTAACGGTAAGGGTAGTGTTGCAGCAAATCGCCATAGGTAGCTATTTCCAGTTCCTTGCGCAGCAGGTCGGCACGTTGGGGGCCAACGCCTTTCAGGTATTCTACAGGTGATGCTAATATGGAATTGGAAAAACTGATGGTGGTTTCTTTAGAAACAAAAATAGGAAAACCTTACCTGCTTTCATTTTCTACGGCCAGTACCGTTTTCAGGTTCAATGCCTTGGCTGCTTTCATTACGGCTACAATACTTTCCGCTTCCGCCTTTTTATCCGCATTGATCACCACGGTAGGCTCTGCATCGGTAGATTTGCTGACGATGCGTGAGATAGCACTCTGCAACGAATCTACAGGAGTAGCCTTTGCGCCTACATAGTATTGCTGTTTCGGGTCTATCGATACCACTACGGTTTGCTTGGCTTTGGTATCGCTTTGCGCGCGCGGTATAGATAGCTTCACCACGTTGGGGTTAGCCAGTGTAGATATAATAAGAAAGAACAGCAGCAGTATGAACAGAATGTCGTTCAATGCTGATGTATGTGGTTCCTGCGTTTCCCTTAGTCTTTTTCTCAGGTTCATAGCGCAGTTTATTTAGCAGGTTCGTGCAGCATATCCAGAAATTCTACCGATGCTGTTTCCATGCGGTTCACAACCTTGTTTATCTGTGCATTGAGGTAGTTGTATGCCACATATGCCAGCAAACCAATGATAAGGCCCACGGCTGATGTTACCATCTTTGTATAGATACCACCCGCAATACCTTCCAGCGAAAAACCCTGGTGCTGTATGTTGAAGAACAGGATGATCATACCCGCTATAGTACCCAGGAAACCAAACATAGGTGCAATACCTGCGATAGTAGAGAGTATGGACAGGTTCTTTTCCAGTTGATATATTTCCAGCTTGCCGGTATTTTCCATCGATTTTTCGATGTGGTCCATCGGTTTGCCTATACGGCTCAGGCCTTTTTCTATCATACGGGCCACCGGGCCATCTGTATTTTTCGCCAGCGATTTGGCGGCCTGCAGGTTGCCGCCAATAATGTGTTCGCGTATGCGCGACATAAAGGTAGGGTCGCTTTCCGATGCTTTCTTAATAGCCATCCACCTTTCGGCAAATACATACACCAGTAACAGCGAGCACAATAATAGTGGTATCATCAGCACACCACCTTCCATCATCAGTTTCCAGAGAGATATCTTTTCCGGCGCAGTTACAACATCAGCAGCCGTGGCCACCGTATCAGCTTGCAGTAGTATGGATAAAATTGACATTTGTTGCGTTAGTAAGTAATCAACTGTAATAATAATAATTTTTTGCACGAAGCCTTTATGCAAAGTGTTAAAATAAGAAAGCCGGGTGTTGGCCCGGCTCCTATCTCAATATGTTTGAAATGATTAAGCTATCGAAACCAGTTCTATTTCAAATATCAGGTCCTGGCCGGCCAGTGGGTGGTTCGCATCCAGTATTACCACTTCGTCCTGCACTTCTGCTATCACTACAGGGAACACGTTACCTGCGTTATCGCTCATGTGCAGCTCCAGGCCTACTTCCGGTTGCATATCGGCAGGGAAATCGCTTTTAGGGTATTCCATCATCATGTTGTCGCTACGTTGGCCATAGGCTTGATCTACAGGAATATTAACAGTTTTCTTTTCGCCAATTTTCATGTCTATCAGCGCATCATCAAAACCCTTTATCACTTGTCCGCTACCTACAGTGAACTGCAGCGGGTCGCGCCCTTCTGAGCTATCAAAAGTAGAACCGTCTGTCAGTTTTCCGTGATAGTGAACATTCACGGTATCTCCATTCTTTACTTGTTGCATGAGTAATATTTTATATAACGACTAATAATCGTGCAAGTTAAGCCTTAATATCGTAAACCTGCGATTATCTTTACGGTAAATTTGAACGGATGTCTTTAAGGGGTTTCTTGTTGGTTTTGGGTGTTTCTATGGGCATTGGTGCTGCTGCTTACGGGCAGGCAGGTATGCGCCAGGTAGCACCTTTGAAGAGTGGCGATAGCGTACTGCCCGGTGCGTGGCGTATGAATGAATACCTGCCGCAATTGAAGGGTAAAAAGGTAGCCCTGCTTATCAACCAGACTTCATTGGTGGGCAAAACCTCGCTGCTGGATACGTTGATAAAAAGTGGGGTGCAGGTAGTAAAGGTATTTGTGCCCGAACATGGTTTTCGCGGCAATGCAGAGGCTGGGGTAGATATTGCCAATGAAGTAGATTCCGCCACAGGCACACCTGTTATATCACTGTATGGCGATACGAAGAAGCCGAAACCCCAGCACCTGGCAGGTGTTGATGTGGTAGTGTATGACCTGCAGGATGTGGGGGTTCGGTTCTACACATATATATCCACCATGCAATATGCTATGGAAGCATGTGCAGAAAATAATAAGCAGTTCATCATACTGGACCGGCCCAACCCCAATGGCCACTATATAGATGGCCCTGTGCTGAAACCCGCGTTCAAATCATTTGTAGGTATGCAGCCGGTGCCCATAGTATATGGCATGACGGTGGGCGAATATGCCCGCATGCTGAAAGGTGAAAAGTGGGCTAAGGGTACCGAGAAGCTAAATATGCAGGTCATATCCTGCACCGGTTACGACCATAATACTTTATACAGGCTGCCCGTAAGGCCATCGCCCAATCTGAAAAACATGGCTGCGGTATTAAGCTATCCTACGGTTTGTTTTTTTGAGGGCACGGTAGTGAGTGTTGGTAGGGGCACGGCCACACCCTTCCAGATGTGGGGGCACCCATCCTTCAAAGGCCGCAGTGTGTATAGCTTCCGCCCGGTGCCGGTATGGGGACAGAAAACGGACCCGATGTATGCCTTCCAGGATTGTTATGGGGAAATGGTGGCGCTGAATGAGAAAGAGGCCCTGATGATAATGGATCGTAAAATAAGGCTGATATGGCTGCAACGTGCCTATAGCTGGTATGCCGAAAAAGATAAGTTCTTCAACAACTTTTTTGAGAAACTGGCAGGCACGGCAGAACTGAGGAAACAGATAGAACAGAATGTGCCGGAAGATAAGATACGTGCCTCATGGCAACCCGAAATACAACAGTTCAAAAAGATAAGAAAGAAATACCTGTTGTATAAAGATTTTGAAGGCTAAGAAAAGCCTGTTACCCCTTTGAAGCAATATGCAATACCTGTTTGTATCCATATACCGTTTTTTTCATCGCAATAAAACGCTGTTCTGGCTGTTGTTCTTACTGAGCTTTGCCATGTGGGCATTCCTGGCCACGCGTATAAAGCTGAAAGAAGATGTGGCCGCTATGCTGCCCGATAGCAAGGCGCTGAAGGCTATGAACGAAGTCATCAGTCATACGCAGGCGGGGGAGCAGGTCATCTTCATGCTGTCTTTTAAAGATAGTACGAATACCAACCCGGATAGCCTGATACAAATAGCGAATACTTATCAGCAGGCATTAACAACCGCCGGCAGCAAATGGATAGACACCGTTATGCTGCAGCCGGGTAGTGGTTATGAAGAAGCACTGCTGGATATTGTACAGCGTAACCTGCCGTTGTTCCTCACCGAAGCTGACTATAAAAAACTGGATACCTTAACGCAACCTGCGCACATCGACCAGACCCTGGCCAATAACCGTAAGATATTGATGTCGCCCGCCAGTGTGGTGTTTAAAACCATGGTGGCGCAAGACCCCGTTGGTGTATCAGGCATCGTATGGAATAAGCTGCGCGGCCTACAGTTCGACCCCAACTATGAAAGCTATGAAGGCTACCTGTTTTCGGGTAATCAACGATACCTCACGTTCTTCCTCCGCTCTAAATACAAGGCTTCGCAAACAGGCGAAAACGCAAAACTATTTGCTGCGGTAGATGAGCTGAACGAGCGCTTCGCCACGAAGCACCCACAGGTAAAGCTCACCTACTTTGGCGGCCCTGCGGTGGCAGCAGGTAATGCTACACAGTTGCGTACCGATACTATTGTTACTTTATCGGTAACGGTCATATTGCTCCTAGCGCTTACGTATTACTTCTTCCGTCGCAAACGTACACCATTGTTGCTACTGGTGCCGGTGCTGTATGGTGCGGCAGTAGGTATCGCTATTGTGTACCTGGTGCAGGGTAGCATCTCGGTTATAGCATTGGGTGCCGGTGCTATTATACTAGGTATTGCGATCGATTTTTCCATTCACTTTTTATCGCACACCCGCCATGCGGCATCTATACAGGAAACTGTTGCCGAACTATCGCAACCACTTACCATAGGTAGCTTTACTACCATTGCCGCCTTCCTGTCGCTGCGGTTTGTGCATACCCCCATTTTGCAGGATTTGGGTTTGTTTGCTGCTGCCAGCCTTGCAGGTGCAGCTTTATGCACGCTGGTATTCCTGCCACATATGCCCATTGGTATATCAGAGCATCAGCATAAAGAAACCATCTTCGATAAATTGGGCAAATGGCACCCGGAAAAGAATAAATGGCTGGTGCTGGGCATACTGTTGCTTACGCCTGTCATGTATAGCCAGATAGGCAAAGTGTCGTTCGATAGCGACCTGATGCATCTTAACTATCTATCGCCTGAAATGCAGGTGGCGCAAGCCGAGGTGAGCCGCAACAATGCCGTAGCACTCAGCTCTGTGTTTGTAATGGCCAATGAGGGTAGCGAAGAAAAAGCCCTGCAACAAATAGAAGCATTAAATGATAAGATAGATGTATTGGTGCAGAAGGGCTGGGTGCGTAGCGTATCCAATCCTACATTACTGCTGCCATCGGAAGCAGAACAGCAAAGGCGCATTACCCGCTGGAAAAACTACTGGACACCTGAAAAGCAAGCAGAGGTACAAGCTGCTGTAAATATCGCTGCAACTAACAACGGCTACAATGCCTCATCCTTCACAGGTTTTTATGAAAGCCTGGGTAGCGATTATACTACACTGGATAAAGAAACCCAGCAACTCATAAAAGGTATATTCCCTGGCGGCTTTTCATCCGATAGTAATCGTCATTATGCTATAGCTGCACTCAAAGTATCGCAGGAGCATCGTAAAGAAGTGTTTGATGCTTTATCGGGTACAGAGGGCGTTGTTGTAACCGATAGACAACAAGGAGCTACGCAGTTGGTGTCCATACTCAATAAAGACTTTTCTAGCATTGCCATCTATTCATCCCTCATCGTATTCTTTGCACTGCTGCTGGGTTATGGCAGGATAGAGTTGGCAACTATAGCGTTTCTGCCCATGGCCATATCGTGGATATGGATACTGGGGTTGATGTCGCTGCTGGGCTTGCAGTTCAATATTGTGAACATTATTATCTCTTCCCTCATCTTCGGCCTGGGCGATGACTATACCATCTTCACAATGGATGGCCTGATAGACCGCTATAAATATGGTAAGAATAAACTCGGCTCGGTGCGCGCAGCCGTTTATATATCGGTACTTACTGTTATTATTGGCTTGGGTGTATTGCTACTGGCAAAGCACCCTGCATTAAGGTCTATTGCGTTTATATCGGTTACCGGCCTGCTATGTGTGCTGTTCATCTCGCAAACATTACAACCCTTCCTCTTCAATTGGTTCATTCAAAATCGCGCCGATAAAAAATTCCTGCCATTTACCCTGCGTAGCTTCGCCATATCGGTATTTGCATTCGCATATTTCTTTAGCGGGTCTATGGTGCTTACCATATTGGGCGTTATACTCACTAAGCTATGGCCGTTCAATAAAGAAAAGGGAAAGTACTGGTTTCATGCCTGGGTAAGCCGCTATACATGGAGCATGATGTACATCATGGGCAATACCACCAAGCGCATCTACAACATACCACAAGAAAACTTTAAGAAGCCGGCTATATATATAGCTAACCATAGTTCATTTCTCGACATACTGATCACCACCATGCTCAATCCGAGGTTGGTACTGCTTACCAATAAATGGGTATGGCGCAGTCCTGTGTTTGGTGCTGTGGTGCGTATGGCAGAGTATTATCCTGTGGCAGAAGGGGCGGAAGATAGCCTGGAGCCATTGCAGGATTTGGTAAGTCGTGGTTATTCCATCGTTGTATTTCCTGAGGGCACCCGCCAGTACGATGATAAAATGAAACGCTTTCATAAAGGGGCTTTCTATATTGCCGAAAAACTGGGGTTGGATATAGTGCCTATCGTACTCCATGGGGTGCACTATACCATGCAGAAGGGCGACTGGTTGCTGAAAGATGGTACCTGCTCTATCTACATCCACAATCGCATTGCTCCCGGTGATACTACTTATGGCACAACCTATACAGAACAGGCAAAATACATAGGCAGATGGATGCGTGAAAAACTGGAACGGGTAAAAGAAGTGAATGAAACCCCAAAGTATTTCCGCGAACAGCTACAGCGCAGCTATACGTATAAAGGCCCTGTGCTGGAATGGTATTGCCGTGTGAAAACAAAGCTGGAAGATTATTATGAGCCTTTCCATAAATTATTGCCGCGCCAGGGTACGTTTTACGACCTCGGTTGTGGTTATGGTTTTATGACCTATATGCTGCACTGGGCTGCTCGTGGACGTAAATTTATTGGAGTAGATTATGATGAAGAAAAGATAGCTACTGCACAAGGTAATTTCCTGCGAGATGATGATATGTCATTTCAACAGGGCGATGTTACCAGGATAGACTTGCAGCCATGTGATGGCATTATCATCAGCGATGTGTTGCATTACCTCTTGCCAGAACAGCAGCAGGCATTATTGCTGAATTGTGTGCAGGCGCTCAATGCAAATGGTGTACTTATTATACGCGATGGGGTAGCAGAGATGAAAGAACGCATCAAAGGCACAAAGCTGACAGAGCTATTTTCTACCCGCTTATTCAAGTTCAATAAAACACAGAACGAACTGCATTATATCAGCCGCAGTACCATTGAGGCTTTTGCTGCAAAACATGGCATGACTGTGGAAGTGCTTGACAATGCCAGGTTCACTGCCAACCTCATATTCGTATTGCGTAAGAACCTTAATTAGTAATCAGTTTGTTGCACATGGTGTATGGTATATACAACCGGGGCAACTATTATGGCTATAACAATAAGTGTGATCATATCACATCAGCCATAAATCTCATGCCATTGATGTGTTGTTACAGATAGGGTTGTACAATGTCTTCTATCATGGCTGCCAGCTCTGCATCCATATAAGCATACTCATCGGGTATATCCATCACAATGATTTGCTTGTCTGCAATAGCAGCATAGTATTTATCAGCCAGTCTTTGCTTATGCCTTTTCTCCATCACAAAGATGATGTCGGCCCATAGCAGCAGTTTCTCATTTACGCGGTGCACAGCACTTTCTTCTGTGCCAGCCGATTGTACAGAATGTATGGCATGATTGCGAAAGATAGCCTCTGCAGTGGCGCTGCGTTTCTTATTGCGGCTGCAAATGAAAAGGATATTCATGGGTGAGGATTAGATAGAGTGCTGCCTGTCGCGGTTCACATACAGGCTGATGAGCCACAGCACAATACTGAAAACCACCAGCACGCACATATGTAATGTAACTCTGTCTATACTGCCATTGCGCAATATCACCTGGTTGATGCCATCCAGCCCCCAGTGCAAGGGAGATATCATAGCAATGCGTTGCATGGCCTGCGGCAGTATATCCATAGGCACCCATATGCCACCCATAGCCGATAGGATAACCACCGATATGGCACCAAATGGCATGGCCTGGTTAGTGGTTTTAAACACGCTGCCTACAAAATACCCATAGGCAGTAGCTGCCATAGCTATGCATATGGATAGCGGTAGTAATACCCATGCATGCGTGCCCATGTTCAGCGCCGGCAGGTCGAATAAGGGGAGTATCCACAAGCCTATTGTACACATCACAAAGAACTGCACGGTGCATAGTATGGTGTAGAAGAGTATCTTGCCCAGTGCCACATAGGTGTAAGCGTGGGGTATCAACTCTACCCGCAGCGCACTACGCTCTTCGCGTTCGCGTATCATATTACCTGCTATCGGCACTACAATGAAGAACATACCGAAGATGGCCCATGCAGGTACATTGTGCTGCACCGAATTGATGGTTTGGTTGTAAATAGCCTTATCATTCAGGGCTTCTTCCTTAATGCCTATGCCCTGGAATATCTTTTTAAAATCATCACCCTGTGCACTGTCAATGCCTTCCATGTTTCCCAGCTTCGACATACGGCCAACTAACAGGTTGCTGCATGAATAGGTAATGTATTTATCCAGCGCAAAGCTGATGGACATGCGGAAGGTAGGCTTGCTGGCCGGGTCGAAGTACATGCGCACATACATGCTGTCGCGTATCTCACGCTGCGGCAGTGTGCCGATGCCCAGTTTTTTAGATATGCTGTTGGCTACAATATTGGCAGCATTAATCACCTCGGCAGTAGCTCCTTTGGGTATAATGATGCCTACGCGGTATGTGCCTTTTTGCAGCAGTACTTTCAGTTTTTCGTCTGTAATAGGCGCGCCATCTATGTTGTCTATTACATTAAAGTTCTTGCCTTGTCTTAGCCCTGTCTTTATTTCCTGTGCCAGCCGTCCGTGGTCGTTATCGGCCAGCAGCAGGTCGAAGCGTAGTTCCTGGTAGTCTTTAAACGGCGCATCCTGCACCAGCGCCATCACCACTATCAATATAGCCGGCATAATAAACAGCAGCAGAAACCCCGCTACATCTCTGCGCAGCAGTATCCACTCCTTTATTATTGTTGCTATTATTTTCTTCATTTATTCTACAATACAATCAAAAGTTCCCCCTTGGGGGCCAGGGGGCTAATCCCTTACACTATGTCCCGTATAATGCAAAAACACATCTTCCAGTCTTTTACAGTCGGGCGTGTTTTGTACTAATGCTTGCGGTGAACCGTTCACTACAAATTTGCCTTCATCTATTATCACCACTTCATCGCATATCTGTTCCGCCTCTTCCATCAGGTGCGATGTATAAACGATGGTATGCCCTTGCGCATGGTAGTCTTTCAGAAAGTCAAGTATCATCGCGCGCGATTGCACATCCACACCCGCCGTCGGTTCATCCAGTATTATCATTTCCGGCTCATGCAGCAGCGATGCTATGATGTTGGCCCTGCGTTTCATGCCCCCGCTATATCGCGCCACGCGCTTGTCGGCATGCTTATCCAGCCCTAGGCGTTCCAGCAGGTTGCCGGCGCGCTGTTGTATAGTGGCATTGCCCAACCCGTATAGCTTACCTATATAGCGAAAGTTTTCCCAGGCACTCAGGTTGCCAAACAGGGCTATCTGTTGCGGCACCACGCCTATCATTTTGCGTATCGCCAGCTTATCGGCCACGGCATCTTTACCCAATACGGCAGCAGTGCCGTCATCAGGCTCCACCAGCCCGCACATAATGTTGATGGTCGTGGTTTTGCCGGCGCCATTGGGGCCCAGCAGCCCCATCACCTGGTTGCGCCGCACAGTAAGCGACAGCCCATCCAGTGCAGGTGTCCAGCCGCCTTTATACATTTTACGCAGCTCGCGTATCTCTATGGCGTTCGGCATCTGTTAATTGTAGCCCAGGTCTTTTACCATTTGCTCCGGCAGGTTTGGCAGTGCATGCCTCGGCATCAGGAAAGATGTCAGCTCGGCCATTTCTTTGAATATGATATGCGAATCGGCCGCAGCACGCAGGTATTCTGCACCGGTGCTGCCACCGGTGCCTACACGTTTGCCTATCGTGCGCTGCACCATATGTATATGCCTGTGTCGCCACATAGAAAGGCCTTCGTCTATTTCCAGCAGGCTGCTTACCAGCTCATATGGCAGGTGCAGCAGCGGGAAGTCGCGGTACAGCATGATGAACAGTGCACTGCGGTTAGCTGCAATACTAAAGCGCCTGTCTTCAGGATATGCTGCTTCGTTGATGAACAGTTTGTCGAATGTCGCCACATTGCCCATTTCTTCAGGACGCAGGCTGTTTACATAGGCCTCGCGGTACATCTGCCAGAAGTCAATCCCCGGCACATAACCTTCTTTAGAGAAAGGCATACGCTCCAGCCACCTGTTTATCAGCACCAGCAGCGATTCTTCTGCTTCGGCTTTCTTCACGCGGTCTATATCTGCCTGATTCAGTTGAGATATATAATAGTTCTGCCCGTGACGCTGCTGGTAGTTCAGGCCCAGCGTCGCTTCTATCATTTTAAACTGTATGCTCTGGAAGCCTGATGCCGGCCGCAGCAGGTCGCGGAAATCCAGGAAGTCCAGCGGGGTCATCGTTTCCATCACCGTCATTTGCATCACGGCAATATCCAGTATGCGGCTCACCCTTTTAATGCGGTGTACACAGTTATAGATGTCGGGGGAGTTATTCGGAATGTTAGGTTGCTTGAACACATCGCGGATGAGGTTCAGCTCATGCAATATCTGTTTAAACCACAGTTCATATGCCTGGTGAATGATGATGAACAGCATTTCATCATCGGCACGTATGCCGTCTTTCTCGCTTTCGGGCAATTGTGCATTCAATATCTTATCAAGCTGCAGGTATTCGCTGTAATATACCGGGGCGCGCTCCTTTTTTTCCATAAGGGCGAAGTTATAAAACTAAACAGAAGGGCAGAACAGATAGAGAAGTTTTATATGGGTCGATTTTTTGTCGTAAAATGCCACTTTGAATGTCGCAACAATACAGCAAGGGCATCGCTCGCTCGTATTATGTTTGCATTACAAAAACACGAAAACTGATAACTATGAGAAAGTTGAAATTACAGGTACAAATGTCGGTAGATGGTTTTATTGGCGGCCCTAATGGTGAAATGGACTGGTTGACCTTCCCATGGAGCAAAGACATAGAAGACTATGTGACAGAGTTGACATCATCTGTTGATACAATTGTATTGGGTAGAAAACTTGCAGAAGGTTTTATTCCTCACTGGGCAGCTGTAGCGGCTGATCCTGATAATCCTGAAGTAGAAGCAGGGAAGGCTTTTACAGGTAAGTATAAAGTTGTTTTTTCAAAAACGATGGCTTCTTCGCAATGGGCAAATACAGACATCGCTAATGGCGACATTGTTGAAGAGATAAACAAACTAAAGAACAAAGAGGGTAAAGATATCATTGCTTATGGCGGTGCCAGTTTTGTTTCATCTCTTATCAGGCACAATCTTATAGATGAGTATCATTTGTTCATTAATACTGCAGCTATCGGTAGCGGGTTGCCTATTTTCAAAGACATGGATGCTTACAGAAAGCTGAAACTGGTAAATGCGAAAGGCTTTGATTGTGGAATAACATTGTTAAACTATATACCTCATCGCGATTAATTTAAAAGACCGACATTGCCGGTCTTTTAAATTAAAGCATCTTTAATAGAATACTAATGTTACCAGGCTGGGAGATACCAATGTTACATCCATATTACAGAAATACATTCCTCCGCCAAATGAAACACGGTATGTACCTGTCGTAAGGGTGCAAATATCCAGTAACATGCCATAATGAACACCGCCTCCCATATCTACATCAATATTAGCCTTTGAAAAATAGGTCATTGATGTGGGTAATGCAGCGGGTGCTGTTACTGTTTGTGGGATTGCTATCATCGGATAGGGCATAGTCGTAATGCCTTCATTGCAACTCGGTGTCGGGTCGTTATTGCCGATAGGCATAATGGCCAGTGGTTGAGAAGCGGTGGATGAATACTCGATTGCGGTGGTTTGTGCTTTTGCACCGATGCCCGCCAGCAATATGCCGGCAGCTAATACTAGCTTTTTCATGGTAATGATTTTTTTGGTGATTAATAATTGTATCCCTAAGATATATAATTTAATATCTCGATGCAAATGTGTGTTTATAAAGTTTAGAAATACCTCAACTTCTCTTCTTCTATATCTATTTTGTGCAGGTGCTTACGTATCACGTCTTCATCCATATGCTTATCTTCCTGGTTCTTTTTCAGCAGCCATTGGCGCTGTTGTTTTAGCAGGTCCAGGTATATTTCCTTGCTTTTGGGCGACATATCGGCTTCCATATTTTCGTCACTCTTGGCTTGCCACTTCGCAGCCATTTGTTTCAGTATCAGGTGATGATCTATTTCATCGCTGTAATTGGTAGTAAGGTGATGTAAAGAATGTTTAGCCAGTTCTTCACGTATCAGTTCATCCGACTCATCTTCCGGCAGGTAATCATCATTACCCGGCAGGTCTATTTTCTTAATAAGATAGGGCAGGGTAAGCCCTTGCAACAGTAGAGTTGTAAGGATTACCACAAAGGTGATGAACAGTATCAGGTTCCTGTGCGGGAACAAGGCGCCATTATCTAAATGCACCGGTATAGACAAAGCCGCGGCTAGCGATACCACACCACGCATGCCCGTCCAGCCCAAAAGGAAGGGCGCTTTCAGGCCTGGGTTTGGTTCTGCTACGGTAATAAAGTTGCGCGCTATATAGGTGGCTATCAGTGCGCCGTAGGCTGACAGGAAACGCGCTACGATCAATACACCCGTTATCAGTAGGCCATACCCGATGGCTGATGAAAGACTGCTGCCTTCCTGTCGCAACCCTTGCAGTATTTCCGGCAAGTCCAGCCCTATCAGCAGGAACACCAGCCCGTTCAGTACAAATACCAGGCTGCTCCACACCGTTACGCCCCGCAGCCGCGATGAGCTGCTCAGGAAATGGTGCTGCTTGTTAGATAACAGCAGCCCGCCGCTCACCACCGCCAGTACACCGCTGCTATGCACCTCTTCTGCAGCTATATACATTACATAAGGTGTCATGATAGTCAGTATAATATCCATGTTAGCATCCGTCGGTAGTAGCTTGTGTGCTTTCATAAACACCCAGCCCACCAGCAGGCCTATACCCGCTCCACCTGCTACCATCCATACAAAGCTGCCTGCAGCCTGATACCATACAAACTGGCCGGTAGCCACCGCTACCATCGCAAAGCGAAAGATGATAAGTGATGACGCATCGTTCAGCAGGCTTTCGCCCTCCAGCATAGATGCCATGCGCTTAGGTACCTTTACAAACTTTAAAATAGCACTGGCACTCACGGCATCGGGCGGCGAAACGATGCCACCAAGAAGAAAGCCCAGTGCCAGCGAAAAGCCCGGTATGAATGAATTGGCCACAATAGCTACCGATAGTGCGGTGAAGAATACCACCACAAAGGCAAAGCTGGTAACAATACGTCGCCAGCGCCAAAGCTCTTTCCACGATGTCATCCATGCAGCCTCGTACAACAGCGGTGGCAGAAATATGATGAATATCAACTCGGGGTCGATATGTAATACAGGCAGACCCGGTATGAACCCCGCCAGCAGGCCGGCTACTACCAGCAGCACAGGGTACGCCACTTTTATCTTATTGGCCAACATGATGAGCAATACGATCGATAGCACCATCGATAGATAAAAAGGAAAATGGTCGAGCATTCGTTCTGTATTTATCCGGCTGGTAAGATAGAAAATTATAATAGTCAGATGTATTATTTCATCGCTATACGTGAGCTTGTATTCATGCTTGTATGATTACTTTTGACGTTTATAACATTCTTCATGGCTATCTACCTTTTCTCATATGGCACACTTCAACTGGAACGGGTACAGCTCGAAACCTTCGGCAGGCTGCTGCATGGCAGTAAAGATGCCTTGCCAGGTTTTAAAATGGAGTCGGTAGAAATAACGGATGCTGATGTGTTGGCAAAAAGCGAACAGGCCTTTCACCCGATAGCCATACCCACCGGCAATATAGTAGACAAGATAGATGGGGTAGTGTTTGAGATAACAGCGGAAGAACTGGCTCATGCCGATGCCTACGAGGTAAGCAGCTACAAACGTATCTCTGTTACCCTTGCATCCGGCAAAACAGCGTGGACTTACGTTTCGGCAGAATATGTCTAGTATTACTTCACTACACCCATCCTCAAAAACAACGGAAACCGCAGTGTCTTCACTTCCTGCACCGGCCATATGCTTTCCAGCTTTTTATCTATCAGGGCCACAGGATTAGTACCATTCCTGTTTATATAATGCTGCACGCTCGACCATGAATTGAGAAAACCCATGAAGTGTGCTTTGGTCCAGTTCACTTTTATCTCCAGTTCAGGCACTTCCATATCTTCAAAAGGAAAGGGGATGTTGGTGTATTGTTCATCTACATACTTGCGTTCCGGGTCCCAGTAGTCTTTCAGTACTTTATAAGTAAAGTCATCCAGTATCTCATCTATCACTGTCTCGCTGCGGAATGGTGCATAGGCCCATGCTGCTATATAGCCGCCATCTTTTACCACGCGGCGCACTTCTTTATAAAAATTATCAAAGTCGAACCAGTGCAGCGCTGTGCCTATGGTCACCAGGTCAAAGCTGTCATCTGCAAAGCCGGTATGCTCCGCGCGCTGCACGCTATAGTGTATGTTTCCCTTTTGCACGGCATGTGCTATCTGCTTTTCGCTGATATCGGTAGCATATACATTTGTAAAACGTTCCGCCAGCCTTACGGCCACTTGCCCGTTTCCCGTAGCACAGTCCCACGCTGCATCAAAATGCTTTACAGTACGGAACAGGAAATCGTACAGCGCCTGCGGGTACACCGGCCTGTATTGTGCATAGGTACCTGCTTGTTTTGAAAAGAGATCTTTGCTTTCTTTCATCCTTATAAAGTTAGCACATGGTATCTATGTTTATTTTTGCCGAAGCCGTATATTTATTACAGAGCAATAAATGAATGACAGGATGGATAATATAAAAAGCCTCTATTTACCTCAAATAAAGAAAGCAGACTTCGATGCCGCAGCAGCATCAGAAGGCAAACAGGCATTGTATGACCTGTTGGTGCAGCCGCTGCACGAAGAGCTGTACAAGCGCCAGGATTTCACTTTTCTCGACGACCTTTCCGATGGCCAGCAGCTATTGCTTTCTTACGATTATGTGCAGATGCAGGTAATGCAGGGTGGGTTTATACAGCTGATACAAAATGGCTACATAGGCCTGCTGCCCACTATGCCCGCATGGCTGCAAATGGTAGGGGAGCCCGAAATGGCAAAAGTGCTCGACGATGTGCTGAAGGTATATGTACTGAACCGCGATATGCTGGAAAAGAAAACAACGGTAGAAGAGTTTGCGCAGCTATACAATGAGTTCAAAGAGTTTGAAGCGCTCGATGAGCAGTTTCACCGCCTCAATATGCAGGTGCAGGATAAGATATTGCAATATGCCATTACGCACCCCGAAGAGTTTGCAACGATAGTATAACCAGATATAAATAAACCGCGACAAACTGCCGCGGTTTATTTATATCTGGTGCTACCCGGTATTAACCCAGGTACACTTTCAGTGCATTGCTATAACGCGCTTTTTGCAGGCGTTTGATAGCGCGTTCTTTTATCTGGCGGATACGCTCTTTTGTCAGGTCGTATTTTTCACCTATTTCTTCTATCGTCGGGCCATCATCGCCTTCCAGTCCAAAGTAGGCTGCCAATATTTCCGCTTCACGTACGCTCAGCGATTTCAGTATGCGTTTAATTTCGTTACGCAGCGAATCTTTCATCACATCGTCATCCGTATCGCTGCTGCCTTCCAGCAGGTCGCCCATAGCCACATCTTCAGCTTCGTGCACCGGTGCATCCAGCGATGTGTGGCGCGTATTGCTGGTAAAAATGTTCGTGATCTCCGTTTCGCTCATGTCCAGTATCTCTGCCAGCTCTTCTGTAGATGGCTCACGCTCATTTTCCTGCTCGAAGGCTATAAATGCCTTATTGGCTTTATTGTAAGTACCTATCTTGTTTTGTGGCAGGCGCACCAAACGTCCCTGCTCGGCCAATGCCTGCAGTATCGACTGGCGTATCCACCATACGGCATAAGAAATGAATTTGAAACCCTTCGTCTCATCAAACCTCTGCGCTGCTTTTATCAAACCCAGGTTTCCTTCATTTATCAGGTCGCTCAAAGAAAGACCCTGGTGTTGGTACTGCTTAGCTACCGACACCACGAAACGAAGGTTTGCCTTCACCAGTTTTTCCAACGCGCGCTGGTCGCCCATGTGTATCTTCTGGGCCAGGGTAGTTTCCTCTTCAGGGGTGATCATCGATATTTTGCTGATCTCCTGCAGATACTTTTCTACGGCTTGTGAATCGCGGTTGGTAATCTGGGTGGCAATTTTTAACTGCCTCATAAATGTGTAAATTTTAAATTTGAATATAAACCTCTCCCTCTATCACTATTTAGACGAAAAAGCCTGTAAAAAAGTTTGTTCGTTTGTTCGTTTTACTCTAATTTTAATAGCCACAAATTCTGTTCCGTTTTCGTATCATTTTTCCACATTCAGAAGCGGGGCAAAAAATAAAACGCCAAAATCACGAACACATTGTGTTTCAGGGCTTATGGATTTAGCTTATATACCTATAGGCTGATAACTTCCTGTCAGTTATAGATACTATTTTATGCAAAGCTATATCGCGTCTGTCAAAAATGCTACCTTTGCGCCACATTTAACAATTGATATGCAAAAAGACTTGTATCAACATCCCGATTATTACCTTTTGGATGAACTTTTGACAGACGAGCACAAGCTGATTCGCGATACGGTTCGCGCCTATGTTAAAAAGGAAATCTCTCCTATTATAGAAGAATATGCACAAAAAGCCGAGTTCCCTAAACAGATTATCAAAGGTTTGGGTGAATTAGGTTGCTTTGGTCCGTTTGTACCGCAACAATATGGTGGTCCGGGTCTGGATTATATCTCTTACGGCATTATGATGCAGGAACTGGAGCGTGGCGATTCAGGCATCCGTTCTACAGCATCGGTACAAGGTTCCCTGGTAATGTTCCCCATATACAAGTTTGGTAGTGAGGAGCAAAAGATGAGGTACCTACCAAAACTGGCTACGGGTGAGTTCATGGGTTGCTTCGGCCTTACAGAGCCAAACCACGGTTCAAACCCTGCGGGTATGACCACCAATTTCAAAGACGCGGGCGACCACGTTATTTTGAATGGTGCCAAGATGTGGATATCCAATGCGCCTTTTGCAGATATCGCTGTGGTATGGGCAAAAGATGAAAGTGGGGAAATATATGGCCTGATTGTGGAACGCGGTATGGAAGGTTTCTCTACACCCGAAACACATGGCAAATGGTCGCTGCGTGCATCTGCTACCGGCGAGCTGGTATTTGATAACGTAAAAGTTCCGAAAGAAAATATATTGCCGGGTGTTAAAGGCCTGAAGGGGCCATTGACCTGCCTGTCAAGCGCACGCTATGGCATCGCATGGGGTGCACTGGGCTGCGCTATGGATTGCTACGATACCGCCCTGCGTTATTCGCAGCAGCGTGTGCAGTTCGATAGGCCTATCGCAGGCTTCCAGCTTACACAAAAGAAACTGGCTGAAATGATCACCGAGATCACCAAGAGCCAATTGCTGAACTGGCGCCTGGGTGTGCTGCGCGATCAGGACCGTGCTACACCCGCACAGATATCTATGGCCAAACGCAATAGCTGCGATATAGCCCTGAAAGTAAGCCGTGAGGCCCGCCAGATACTGGGCGGCATGGGTATCACCGGCGAATTCAGCATTATGCGCCACATGATGAACCTGGAATCTGTTGTTACCTACGAGGGTACGCACGATATCCACCTGCTGATAACTGGTATGGATGTAACAGGCCTGAATGCTTTTAAATAGTCTTAATCAAATATTAATCACAAAGCCTGCATATTGCAGGCTTTGTTTATTTTAGGGCTGTCTTTAATTCCTGCTATGAAAAATCTGCTGCTATTTATCCTTGTTATGTTGTTTATTCAAACACATGGCAATGCCTGCCATATTTCGGGTGCCCAGGTGCGCTACGAATACAATGGGAAAAATTATACGGTTTTTGCAGAGGTATATGCTGTCTGCAAACAATGCAACCTTGGCACAGATACAACAGCAACAGTAAGGTTTGTTTCAAAGAGTACTTCAGATACTTTATTTACTTCATTAAAGCTTACGAACGTTTATCGATATAAGCCGGGCTGTTTTGGAGATACTACCAATTGCGATTATTACCTTTCAACCAATCCCGGTTATATAGCCTTTTATTATCAGGATACAGTTTCATTACCACCGGCTACCGACTGGATAGTAAGCTATGAGTGGGGAGCTCGTATGTATGCCAATCTTGCTGTAGGAGCAATGATATATATAGAAAATCGATTAAATACCGCTATAATAAACAATAGCCCCACACTTAGCCTGAACCCTGCTTATTTCGTAGTAGCCAATGATAGTATTAGAATTCCATTGCAGAGCATTGATTTAGATGGCGATAGCATTGTTATGGAATTAGATACACCTTTAGAGGCACACGGTCAGGATGCGGAATACATTGCCGGCAATACACCGTTTAGGCCTTTAGGGCCTGGTAGCTATTGTAATATAAGCGGTGATATGCTTACATTTTATTCCCCCACGATGGGCTATGCTGCTATCGATGTGAGAATTCATGAGTATCGAAACGGAGTAGAAATTTCAAATTCGATAAACGAATTCGCCATTGCTGTCTTTCCGGCATCACAATTCCCTGCATCCAGGTCCAATACACCGCCGTATCCATTGGGTATGTCAAATATGCTAACCACCACTTGTCCGGGTAGCACAAACCGTGTGGCGTTTAGCATCATAGACGATACAATGACGGACTCGGTTTTCGCCGTTGTAACACCGCCTGCCATACCTGGCTGGGTATTTTCAAGTACCGTTACACCGGGTAAGGGGCGGGCAAATGTTGTAGTTGAATGGACTGCCCCTGCATCTTTCGATCCTGCAAAACTGCGCCACTTTTTTATTGATATAGCTGCGCGCGACAATGAATGTCCCAACAATCGTATTGAATACAAATTAGGTGTCCGCACCAGGCCTTGCACCGCCAATACGGTATGGCCCGGCGATGCCAATAATGATAATGTGGTAGATCTTTACGACCCGTTGGCTATAGCTATTGCATACAACGAAACCGGCCCGGCACGTGCCGGCGCTAATATTAGCTGGACGGCACAAGCATGCAACAACTGGGCAAATACATTTGTTACAGATAATGTAAATATGAAACATGCTGATTGTGATGGGAGCGGTGCGGTGAATAATACGGATATGAACGCAGTCAGTGCTAATTACAATAAGAAACACGACACGCCAATACCTTTTGCACAGATGTTGGCAGATATAACAGATGCAGACCTTTACCTCGATACAGTTGGCCTCAGTTTTGAAGCAGGGAAATCTGTAGCTATTCCGGTAAAGCTGGGGACGGCTGCAAAACCAATGATTCCTGTGTATGGTATTGCTACGCAGTTTAAAGTTATCGGCATGTCGCTTACATCGGCCATGGGTATCAATACAACCAACAATTGGTTACGTACAGCAGGTGTCAATATTATAGATCATTCAAAATCAGTAGATCCAAATGCTCTAGACTGGACTTTTGCGCGCACTAACCATACGAATATAGCCGGCAATGGGCAAATAGGGGTTTTAAATGTATTTATACCGTCAACTGTACCCAATAATACGGTCGCTACTATAATATTTGACAAAACCAAGATTATTGATTCCGTAGGTAGGATAATAGGAGGGTACGACATCAAAAACGCAACGTTTGTTGTGAAGAATCCTTTGAGTGTTAGCCAGGCTAATATCTTTACGGTTGCCCCTGTTATTATACCCAACCCATCTGATGGTAAAGCTATATTACAGCTTGCCCTTCATGCAAAAGCAAAC
>JANLJF010000096.1 GCA_029255605.1 Azovibrio restrictus | reverse complement strand
CAGTTTGTGTAGCAGTGCTGGAAGCGTTTTGAGCGTTAGCGGCGAAAGATGCAGAGATCAGGGCGGCAATTGCGAATACTTTTTTCATAATCTTGTTTTGTTTGTTTTGAAAGTTTGTTTGTTGTTTGTGTTTGTTCGTTTGATGATGCAAATATGGCCCTATGGCAGGCTGATAGCCAAACTTTAAAGGCAGGTTAACCGGTTGTTAGGAACTGGTTTGCAATCGCTTAACAAGCTATGGGTGAATGCAGAAAATGTAGGGGTGAATGGGGAAAGTGACTATTCATTTACCACAGGTAAGGCCCCAATTGAACACATCTGACAAATAGCAAGGAAAGGGATCAGCCCATCAGCATACTACCCACTATCTTATCTATAGGCAGGGTAAAAGTATCGGTAGTGATGTGTGATAAAGGCATCCAGTAGGTGCGCTCGTTCACTTCAGTATTTGTAATAGCCGCTAAGGGGTCGTTGCCCCGTACGAGATAATATATGCTAATGACCTGGGAATCATCGAATGCGCTGCGCTGGAAGAAATCGGTAGTGTAGTAGTGTTGCAGTATCTGTATATCCAGGTTCAGTTCCTCTCTCCATTCCCGCATCAGGCCATCGGCAATGCCTTCACCCAGTTCCAGTCCGCCGCCGGGAAACTTGATGACCTTTCGGCCATGTATTAGCTCTTCATTTACCAATACATTGCTATCGTGCAGCCATATACCATATACCCTGACATTGAAACGCGAGGGTAACTGCATATTTAGAACCATTTCTTTTTATTGAAATAGAACACCACTAATACCGAAGCCACTATGGCTATGAGTATGGGCAGGTAGAAGCTGTGCGCACCGTGCGAGAAAGGTATCTCCACATTCATACCAAACAAACTGGCTATCAGCGTAGGTATGGATATCATGATGGTGATGCTGGTAAGGCGCTTAATGACCAGGTTCATATTATTGTTGATGATGCTGGCAAATGCATCCATGGTACTGATAAGGATGTTGGTATACGTATTCGCCATCTCAAGGGCCTGACTGAACTCTACGACAAGGTCGGCAAGGAATTCGCGCTCTTCCTCATCACAATTCAGGAAGTTGGTACGTTCCATTTTCATCAGCAATAGTTCATTGCTGCGCAGGGCGGTAACGAAATATACCAGGCTTTTTTGTACCCGCATCAGGTATAGCAACTCTTCGTTACGATTGCTATCGTACAGTTTTTGCTCCAGTATATTGCGGCGGTGGTTTATTTCCTTCAGTACTTCCATGAAGTCCATCACCACCTTTTCAAATATCTTCAGCACCATCATATTAGGGCGTTCCGGGTGGCGTTTGGCAAACGTATTGAGGAAGCGGCGGATGGCCACATTCTCGAAAGAGTTTACCGTTACCAACTGGTTGCGCTCATTTATGATAATGGAAATAGGAATGGTTACATAATCGGCATCGCTTTCATTCAGCGACTGGTTTTCCACCGGTGTTTTCAGGATAATGAGCTTTACGCCGTCCTCTATCTCGTAGCGGGCGCGCTCTTCAATATCCAGCGTATCTGTAAGCAAATCGCGGGGGATGGCCAGTGTACGGGATAGGTTGTCGATCTCATTTTCCTGAAAAGGGGGTGTTACATTCACCCAGTTCGCCCCCTCGGGTTGCTGTATTTCCAGCGTCTGGCGGTTGATATTTTTGAAGTACTGTACCATGAGCCTTCGGGGGTTAAAAAATGTTGGGCAAAGGTAGGTTCTATATGTTATAATACGAAAGGATGAATATAGTTAATTCTTAGCCTATTAGCAGGTTTTGAGTTAAATTTGCAGAAGTATAAATCTGCATATTAATGAATCCCAAAAAGTTAATGACCCTGGACGAGTTCACTATCCAGGAAACGAGGAAATTTCCGCAGGCTACAGGCGAGTTGTCGGCATTGCTGCGCGATATAGGGCTGGCTTGTAAACTGATAAACAAGCAGGTGCTGAAGGCAGGGCTGGTAGATATACTGGGCAAGCACGGCGCGACCAATGTACAAGGCGAAGAGCAAATGAAGCTGGACGTGTATGCCGATGAAACCCTGATAAACATACTGCGCAATAGCAATGACTGCGCAGGTGTAGCATCGGAAGAGAATGATGATTTTATATGCTTTGGCGATGAGTATTCTGTAAATTCAAAATATGTAGTGCTTTTCGACCCACTGGATGGCTCATCGAATATTGATGTGAACGCCCCGATAGGCACTATTTTTTCTATTTACCGCAGGGTGAGCCCGCTGGGAAGCCCCTGTACGAAAGAAGACTTTCTGCAACCTGGCAATAAGCTGATGGCTGCGGGCTATGTAATATATGGCAGCAGCACCATGATGGTGTATGCCACCAAACTGAGCGTGAATGGCTTTACACTGGAACCATCGATAGGTGAGTTCTGCCTGAGCCACCCGAACATGAAATGCCCTGAAAAAGGCAAAATATATTCAATAAACCAGGGTAATACCTGCAAGTATAACGACGGCATCAAAGGCTTCCTGGACTATTGCATGGAAAGCAATAAGGAAGAAGGCCGCCCATACTCGCACCGCTATATAGGCTCTATGGTAGCAGATATGCACCGTACGCTGATAAAAGGCGGTATTTTCCTGTACCCGGCCGATAAAAGCAATGCCAACGGTAAGCTGCGCCTGCAATATGAGTGTAACCCGATGGCCTTCCTGGTAGAAGCTGCCGGTGGTGTAGCCAGCACCGGCACAGAGAATGTGCTGGATGTGATGCCTACGGAACTGCACCAGCGCGTGCCTATATTCATAGGATCTAAAAACCTGGTAAACAAAGCCCTGGAATATGTGAATGCTAAAGAAACTGTAGCATAAAAGGGTTGACTTTTTAAAAGCCGCACTGTATTTTTGAATTAATATTTTATTTACAAATATTTGGTTAGTAAGAAAGGGCCCGCCTTCGCGGGCCCGTTCTTTATTTGTATTATCCAGTTATTATTTAGATATTTGTCTAAATAACTAAACAAAAATGGACAAGTTATTTAAAGCACTGAACGACCAGACACGGCGGGATATACTGGAACTGCTGAAGGAAAAGGATATGACGGCAGGCGATATTGCCGACCACTTCAACATATCGAAGCCCAGCATATCGCACCACCTGGATATACTGAAACAGGCAGAACTGGTGACCGCCGAAAAACAGGGCCAGTTTATCAACTATTCGCTGAACACGACCGTAGTAGGTGAATTTCTGAAATGGGCCATGCAGCTAAAACCATTATCTAAAAAAACTAAAACTGCAGAAGATGGGAAACGCTCGTTTATTTAAACATATAGCCGTGAGCACAGTAATGCTGCTGCCGCTGGTGTACCTGTGGATAGTGTGGAATGATATAGCGGATACGGTGCCGATGCATTATAATATACACGGAGAAATAGACCGTTATGGAGATAAAGCTGAAATGCTTACAGCCATACTTATTTTGACAGGTGTAAACCTGGGTACTTACATGTTGATGGTGAACATACATAAGATAGACCCGAAACGTGCCCGGGGCGGCCATAAAGGCTCTATGGAAAAACTGGCATTAGGCGTAAGCCTGTTCCTTACAGCACTCATCTCAGTCATCATAACAGATGCCAAAGCAGGCGGTGGCAATATAGGTGAGAAAGCAATTATCCCCTTAGTAGGCTTACTACTGGCCTTCATAGGCAATTATATGCATAACCTGAAGCCCAACTATTTTGCAGGCATACGCACGCCATGGACACTGCATGATGAAGATAACTGGAAGCAGACCCATCAACTGGCCAGCCATGTGTGGTTTGGCGGCGGGCTTACAATATTCATTCTGGCATTGGTGTGCAAGCCGGAGGTAACTGCCATTGTTATGATGTGTATCGTGGCGCTGATGGTAGTGATACCTATATCGTACTCTTTTATTTTATTCAAAAAAGCTAAAAATCAAAACCAATAAATCATGAGATTATTTACAATATTACTGACAATGGCTATAGGTGTAAACGCACATGCACAAAGCCCGCTGGTGGGTGCCTGGGAGGGCAGTATGAATGTGGGGCAGGAGCTGAGACTGGTGTTTCGCATACAAGAAGCCAATGGCAAACTGAGCGGAACCATGGATAGCCCCGACCAGAATGTGACCGGCGTACCGGTATCGAGTGTTACTGCTACAGCCGACAGCGTGTTTATTGACATGAGTAATATAGGCATTACTTATGCCGGAAAGTATGATAATACGGCCATAGCAGGTGTGTTCAAACAAAGCGGCATGAGCCTGCCGCTGGAGTTGAAGAAAACAGCCACCCCTACGGAGATCGTAAAGCCGCAAACGCCGAAGCCGCCGTTTACATACAACAGTGAAGATGTTAATTTCACAAATGCAGATAAAAGCATCAGCTATGGTGCTACTATCACCGTACCTAAGGTTGATAAAAAATACCCTGCAATACTACTGGTAACCGGTTCCGGCCCGCAGAACAGGGATGAAGAGATAATGGGGCATAAGCCATTTGCGGTGATAGCAGATTACCTGACTAATCGCGGGTATGTAGTGCTGCGTGTAGATGACCGTGGTGTGGGGCAAACAACAGGCGACCGCAGCAATGCTACAACTGCAGACTTTGCAAAAGATGCAGGTGCGGCGATAGACTACCTGAAAACACGTAAAGAAGTAGACCCGAAGCGCATAGGCATGATAGGGCATAGCGAAGGTGGTATGATAGCACCTATGGTAGCCAGCGAACGCAAGGACATCAATTTCATCGTATTGCTGGCGGGGCCGGGTGTGAAAATAACCGAGCTGATGGAAGATCAGAACGCGGCTGTATTGAAAAGCGGCGGGCTGGATGAAGCTGTAGTGAATGATTATATAAAGCTATACCGCAGTGTAGAGCAGGTGATTGTTACTGCTAACAGTACGCAGGAAGCCCGTAATAGGATGCAACAAGCGTTAGGTGCGTGGCAGAAGGCGGTGCCTAAAGCATCGCAAGAGGCGGTGGGCATAACAGATGAGAAAGCGGCGCAGCAAATGATAGATGAATTTGCAAAAGTGTATGAGAATAAATGGTATAACTATTTTATGAAAGCAGACCCGACGCCATACCTGCAAAAACTATCGTGCAAGGTGCTGGCGCTGAATGGTGAGAAGGATATACAGGTGCTATCGAAACCCAACCTGGAAGGCATACGCCAGGCGTTGATGAAGAGTAAGAGCAAGAAATGGGAAACGGAAGAACTGCCCGGTTTGAACCACCTGTTCCAAACATGTAAAACATGTACAGCGCAGGAATATGCGCAGCTGGATGAAACGATATCGCCCGCTGTGCTGATAATGGTAGGCGACTGGCTGGATAAGGAAGTGAAGTAAGCGAGGCATAGAATCAACATAAGAAAGGACTGATGCATTATCAGTCCTTTCTTATGTCTTGTGCCTTACGGTATATGGTGAGTGGTGTGCTTACAGATAGAAATACTGTACTTCCTTTAGATGCCAATGTATATTCATTGCGCTGTTTAGGTGTGCCGGAATAATAGTAGCCTTCCACGTAAGCCATATCAATAAAGCCGGAGCTATAATTCAATGATATGGCCAATCGTTCTTTCTGCTGCTTATTGTACAGCTTCATGCCTATGCGGCCAGAAACCGTAAGCCCCAGTTCATTCGCCTTATGTAGCCATACGCTGCCAGTATTGCCTGTATCTGTTGATTGCTTACCTGCAACATACTGCTCTTCATTAAACTTCTGCTTGTAGGCACTGTTTCCCCTGTTTACAATTGTGCCAAAACCTATACCCACGAATGGGCGTATGTGTAACTTTTTAAAATCAATGGATGTGCTTAAGATGTAGTTATAATGCAAGCTTACAGCTGTAAGGTATAGCCCTGTTACACTTACCGCATTATGGCCATTATTAAACTTTGCCAGATAATCTGTCGGGATACTGCTGACAGATAACTCAACTGCATGTTGTTTTTTGAAATTGTATTCTGCCGATATGCTTATTCCCGGTTTACAGGAGGAAAATACACGTTGTGGTGAGCTGAAAGTAGCATCATTGGACGGGGCTGTGTGGATGGTATTTGTGGCATAGCCAAAATTCACTGCTGGCCTGATAGCCAAAGATTGTGAGCTGGCTATACCTGCGTTCAAAAATAAAAGAAGTAGGGTGCTGATTGTCTTCATAGGCATTTCGTTGTATTGCGATAAGTTACTATATAAAAATACCTATTATATCTAACTCTTCAAAATACTACACTTCTACCTTCTCTTTTTCTACCGCAGTATATAGCTTGTAGTATTCGCCACGTTGTTGCAGCAGGGTGGCGTGGTTGCCGCGCTCTATGATTTGGCCTTTGTCCATTACGATGATCTCATCGGCCTTTCGGATGGTGCTGAGGCGGTGAGCTATCACTATAGAAGTACGGCCCTTTATCATCGTATCGATAGCGCGCTGTATCAGTTGTTCGCTTTCGCTGTCTACAGATGAGGTAGCTTCGTCAAGTATTAGTATAGAAGGGTCGTAGAGTAAGGCGCGTGCAAATGATAGCAATTGCCTTTGTCCTTGGGATAAGGTGTTACCACGCTCCATTACATCGAAATAATAATTGTCCGGAAGGCGCATGATGAAATCATGAATGCCGAGGAGCTTACATACTTCTTCTACTTTAGAGAGTGGTATCTCGCTATTGCGCAGGGTGATGTTATCGTATATGGTGCCTGAGAAGAGGAATACATCCTGCAACACAATGCCTATATGCTCGCGCAAGGAATAGATATCATATGCCTGCAGGTCTTTATCGTCTATCAGTATCTGCCCCCCTTCTATTTCGTACAATCGGTTTAGTATGCTGATGATAGATGTTTTGCCCGCACCGGTATGGCCTACTACGGCCATTGTTTTTCCAGCGGGTATCTCAAACGTCACACCTTTCAGTACAGGCACACCCGGCTTGTAGCTGAAGCGCACGTCCTGAAAATTCACTTTGCCTTTTATGCCATCTGCCGAAATGGTGCCGTTACCAGCGAGGTGTTCTTCACTATCCAACACAGTAAATACTCGTTCGCCGGCTATCATACCCATCTGCAATACATTGAACTTATCGGCCATCATCCGCAGCGGGCGGAACAATAAGTTGAGGTACATAACGAATGCGATGACCACGCCGGGGGTTACATCATAGTCCAGCATCTGCACTGCACCATACCATACCAGCAGGCCCATAGACATGGCCAGTATTATTTCTACTATAGGGAAGAAGACCGAGTAGGCGAATATGGCTTTAATATTCGCATCGCGGTGTTCTTTATTAATGTTCTTGAATTTATCCATTTCCCTGCGTTCGGCTGCAAATGCCTGTACCAGGTACATACCTACGATATGCTCCTGCACAAAAGCATTGAGCGCAGCCACCGCATTGCGCACGCGCTGGAAAGATTTATTGACACTCTCTTTAAAGTAATAAGTAGCTACTATCAGCAGCGGGAAAGGTGCCAGGCATATGAGCGTCAGCTTCCAATCGGTGATGAACATGATAGTCATGATGGAAATGATGGTCAGTACATCGGCAAATATGGAAATGATACCTTCGGAGAATACATCGTTTACCGATTCAATATCGTTGATAGTGCGCGTGGTAAGCGTGCCGATAGGTGTACGGTCGTAGTACCCTATGTTCTGAAATAGTATCTTTTTAAATACGGATTTGCGCATATCATTTACCACCGTTTGCCCCAGCCAGCTGATGCGGTACATAAACCAGAAGCGCAACAGGTTTTCCACTATCAGTATGCCCAGCTGTATCACGCTGATCCATATGAGCCCTTCCAGCAGGCGACCGTTGATATATTTATCAACCGATACCTGTATAAGATATGGCCTTAACGGCGACAGCGCCGCCAAGGTTACGGACATGATAAGGGTGAAATACAGTGTACCCTTATATGGCTTCGCAAATGAGAATATGCGACGTAACAATGCGGTATCAAATATCTTTTTCGCTTCGCTGGCCATGACTGTCTTATGCCTCTTCTTTAAAACTCATTAAGTATGCCTTGATGAAATCGTCTATCTCGCCATCCATTACCGGCTGCACATTGCCCACTTCAAAATCGGTACGGTGATCTTTTATCATCTTGTAAGGATGGAACACATAAGACCGTATTTGCGAGCCCCATTCTATTTTCTTTTTATTGCTGTTAGCTGCATTCTTCAGCTCTTCGCGTTTGCGCAGCTCTTCTTCGTACAAGCGGCTTTTCAACATGGTCAATGCCTTTTCACGGTTCTCGCCCTGCGTACGTGCCTGCTGGCATTCTACGATGATGCCTGAAGGTATGTGCTTTAGGCGCACAGCTGTTTCCACCTTGTTCACGTTCTGTCCGCCCTTGCCACCGGCGCGGTAAAATTCCCATTCCAGGTCGGCAGGGTTTACGGTTATCTCAATGCTGTCATCTATAAGAGGGTACACGAATACCGAAGCAAAAGAAGTATGCCTGCGGGCATTGCTATCGAAAGGGGAGATGCGCACCAAACGGTGTACACCACTTTCCGCCTTCAGCAAACCGTAGGAAAACTCACCATCAAACTCTATGGTTGCCTGCTTGATGCCGGCACCATCACCATACTGCACATCTATTTCCGAAACCTTCCAGCCTTGCTTTTCACCATACATGCGGTACATGCGCAGCAGCATTTCTGCCCAGTCCTGGCTTTCGGTGCCGCCTGCGCCGCTGTTTATCACCATTACGGCATGCATTTCATCTTCCGGCTCGTTGAGGGTCGATTTAAACTCTAACTCATCGAGTGTTTTCACTGCCTTGTCATAAGCCTCCTTTACCTCTTCTTCCTGTGCCTCACCTTCCTTCCAGAAATCGAACAGGATGGCAAAATCTTCTACAGCAGTACTGGCCTGCTCATACAGGTCTACCCAGAATTTATTGATCTTAATTTCTTTCAGAATACCGGTGGCACGTGCGTTGTCATCCCAGAAACCCGGGGCAAGGCTCATCTGGCGGTCGTTCTCTATCTTGGCGTTTCGGTCTTCTACTCGTAAGAAGCGATACAGGTGCTGCACCCTATCGCGCATTTCTTTCAGGTATTCCTGCGTCATATCGGGTGCAAAGGTACGGATTACTGCCCCTATTTCATTTGTACGGTTTCTTCCAGTTCTTTGAAGCTAATAATGGATTTCAGGTCGTAATTATACAGCGGCCAAGACTGCACGAAGGTCTTTACATCCAGCCCACGCTCCTTTACGGCCTCATACAAACCCAGCTGCCGTGGATTGGCTTTCGCCATTTCGCCTTCTTTTTTTATCCATATCAGTTCACCTTCAAAAAGCAGCCTTTCCTCAGGGAAATAGAAAACAGCAAAATCGTAAGCGTGCGATGACTTATTGCCTATCAGGTGTATCTGCATGGAGTATGTACCATCGGTTATCTCTTTTTTGTCGGTATATAATTCTGTTTTCAAAGGTTTAGGTTGCAGCTGCAGGCTATCAGGCTTCATAGTGTGCGGGTTGGCGGCGATAAACTGCAGGTAGTGCAGGTTGCTATCCTGCGACAGGATGGTGGCTCCCTCGTGAATAAAGCTGCGTATACCACCCAGGTAGTGTGGATGGTGGTGGCTGTATGCAAAATAGCGGATAGGCTTGCCGGGGAATAGCTTATGTGCCTCTGCAATGATGCGTGTGCCATTTTCGCTGTTGAGGGGCGCTTCTATTACCATCAGGAAGTCCTTGAAACTCACAACAAGCGTTCGTGAATCGGTGTGCTTGTTGTGTATGAACCCGATGTGATCATCGTAAAGTTCGCTTTGAACCTGTATGGTGTCTTCTTTTTCTTCTTGTATGGTATAGCCTGCTGGTACAGGCTGCGTGAGTGGTGCCGTATGTATCAGAGCTGGGGATGAAATAAGGGTGCGTTCGGTGATATGGCGATTGAAAGAGGTAACGCAAATGTCGTTGGGTACAGCTATCTCGCCTAAGGTTGTATGGCCACTGTAAATAAAAGCCCGCGTAATATCGCCAAAGAGATAGTGTGGGTACTGAACCGTGATGCTATCAACCAGGTTTTCTGCATTGATGAAAATAGTGACCCTGTTTTCGCTAATGGGTAGCGTATACGTTGTTTGCTTATTGTGCTTCTTTATAGTAAGCTTATTCCTGTGTTGCAGGCAGTAGTGCAATAGCAAAATGGGGGAATAGCGTGCTGATTGAAATACATATTCATCCAATTCCTGCCGACTGATGGTTTGGGGTTTATCGTAACCGAAATCGGTTATCAATAATTCCGAAGGTGTGTATTGTGTAGCTGCATGAAATACCATGTTTTGTTTCTGGCTGAGGATGCTATCCTTTTTAAGGAAGAAGGTATCGGATACATAGCAGATACCTGCAGGATTGCGGTTGTAGGTGAGCCAGGGCCTGGCTGTGTGCGCAAACAATTGGCTGCTATCCTGTACTGCAAATTGCAAGGTTGCATTTGAAGGTGCGGCGTAGCGTTTGTAAGCCTGTGTCAATGCATCTTTTGCAGATGCCTGAAGCGTAACGAGGCAGATAAACAGGAGTAATCTATAGTGCATGTTAATGGAGGTTTGATGATAAGAAGACAATGAAGAGAGGAAGGTACGTTAGCAATGTTTTGTTAATTAATCTCTAATATAGTTTAACTGAATTAATGTGATTTAATGGTTACGCTTTATGAAATGATGGGGTACGATTTTAGTATCTATATGCAGATATGCAACGCCTGCGGAAAATAGCAGAGGTTCCCCTGCAAGCCCTGCGCCTGCTGTTTAGCAATGACCCTTTGCGAATGGCGGGGGCTACCGCCTTCTTTTCCACCTTTGCCCTGCCGGGTATCCTCATCGTTATTGTACAGGTATTTTCCCATATTGTAGGGCCGCAAACCATACGGCGCGGCTTAGGTAGTACCCTGCGTGGAACCTTCGGGCTGGAAGCACAGCAGCAGATAGTGCATGCCATACGGTCTATACGCGCACTGGCAGATAGCTGGTATATAGCCATAGGCGGTTTTATCTTCCTGCTGTTTGTGGTTACTACGCTATTTAAAATTATCAGAGGCTCTATAGACCAGTTATGGCGGATGCGCGCCATAAAGCGGAAGCAACGGTTTCTTTACAGCCTTATCAACAGGACGCGGTCGGTACTTATCATACTGTTTGCAGGTGTGCTGGTGGTAGTGACCATTGGTATAGAACTGCTGCAGGCGCTCATTAACAGCCGCATCATCCGCCTTTCAAAAACGGCTGCCATGTGGGTAGATATCGGGCTGGATTATGTATTTACAATAGCCATTGTAGCTTGCTGGCTGGTGGCGGTATTCCGTTACCTGACCAATGGGCGGCCTACCTGGCGTGTGGCCTGGATGGGTGCCGGTGTTACAGCCCTTCTTTTCACTATAGGTAAGGCTATTTTAGGCATATTGCTGACCTACAGTAATGTAACTACAATATACGGTGCATCGGCATCTACTATCGTGTTATTACTGTTCATCTTCTATGTTTCATTGATACTTTATTTCGGGGCGGCCTTTACTGCCACCTATGCCAAGGCAATAGGAAGACCGATAATGCCCGCACCCCATGCGGCCCGCTACCGTATAACGGCTGTGGAAGAGGTATAGACAAGAAAAAGGAGCTCTTACGGGAGCTCCTTTTCGTTATATAAATTAAATCTTATGATTACAGTTGCGTAGCAGTGTACACTACATCTACCGTATATGTACCTGCAGGGTATGCAAAACCAGGAGTAGCTTCATACTTTACACCGAAAGTTTGGTTGCCACCTTTGCTACCGTTGCTTATCAGGTTTTTAGCAGTGCTGCTCAGGTCTGCATATGCAGTAGCAGAGAATGGAGTAGCTATCGTACCACCGGTACCGTTAGCAGAAACCATCAGGCCCAGCACATCGCTTACCGACATAACAGGCGCAGGTGAAGTAGTACCTATGTATGTAAATGCTGATGCGTTTGTTTTAACCGTTACAGCGAAGTTTTTGTTAGAACGTACTTTCAAACCTTGTTCGCTTGAAGTAACACCGTTAGCGTAATCGTTTACTGTATTGAAAGCCAGGTTTACTGCTGCACCTGTAGCGCTGTTGTTACCTGTAAAGGTCAGCTCAATGGCGTTGCTAAGGTTCAGGTTTACGGTTTGTGTAGCAGTGCTGGTAGCGTTTTGAGCGTTAGCGGCGAAAGATGCAGATATCAGAGCGGCGATTGCAAATACTTTTTTCATAATCCTGGTTGTTTGTTTTGTTTGTTTAAAGTTTGTTTGTGTTTGTTCGTTTGATGATGCAAATATGGGGGCATGAGGTGCCTATTGCAAAATTTTAAAGGCAGGTTAACCGACCGTTAGGAACTGGTTTACAAACGCTTAACAAATGGCTGGAGTATGAGGAAAAAGTGTGGGTGAATGCGCAAACACGACGATCCATACCCGGATTACAGGTAGCAAGAAGCAACTAAGAATGGGGAAATATTAGTCTGCTATGGCTTCTTTTACCTTGAAGGTGAAATTGCGCTGCGAGATATAGCTGAATACAGCCACCAGTGCGGTAGTAAGTATTTTAGACGGTGTAGGGTACCAGCCCAGCCCGTCTACAAACAGCTTCAGGAAGAAGTAGTTGAGCACAATGCACATGCTTACCAGCACTGCATAACGAAACAGTTGCACGCGGCCCTGCAGGTTGCTATGCGGAAAAACAATGTATTTAGACAGGGCAAAGCCCAAAGGGAAACTAATGGAAAACGACATGATAAAAGCGGCAATGTGCGGCGCTATATGCATACCCAGCAAATCTACCGTGCTGTTTTTATCCAATATATAGTTGTAACTGACGAAATAAAGCAGGATATCGAAAACCGTATTAGAGCCACCACATGCCAGGTACCTGAAAGTGTGTTGTGGTATCCACCTTTCAAAGGGTTTATGAAAAAAGTCTATGATGTTGAGTATAATATCCCTTGTAGTACGTAGCACTCCTGAATGTTAAAGCGACAAAAATAAGGTTATTTCCCGACGCAGGTTGTTAAATATTATTTTTTACCACTTGATGGCCTGCAATTTGTGGAAAAACTGTTTCTCTTTATCGCCTACGGCGCGTAGCATATCCCCCAGCTCGTCAAAAGAAACCAGGTCATTTTTACGGTCTTTCATCAGCCGGGCAGCGCTATAGGCAAAGTTTCGCCAGTCGTCGCCAATAGTGGTTAGTTCTTTTGCATATTGCTGCAAATCATCGCGTTGCAGCAGCTGGCCAGCTTCCTGCAAAAAGGCAGCGTATAAGAAACGGAAACCAGCACCCCCGGTGCCTATTTCTTCCTGCATGCGTATGACATTACCCAGGTACAGACTGGCTTTACGTGGTGTCAGCTTTTGCGGATACTTCGTGATTTTTTTTGCCAGCAGGCCTATGGCCTTATTGCCAAACCATGGCAGGGGCGGTGACAGCATAAAAAAGCAAGTTTGCTTGATGCCTGCCTGTATGGCCTTTTCATACTGCACCTGTGATGGGGCAGATTTGATGTAATACATAAACCCTTTAGGCTCCGGAGTGCCTTTGGCAAAACGTGCCTTTGCCAGGTCTTCCGGGGCTATACGGGTAGTGGTTTCCACCACCGGGTCGCTGACGAGGTATTCATTGCCTTCTTTGCCATATACTACCAGGTTGTGGGCATTGAAGTGGAAGCGGAATGCCTCCGGCAGGTAAGGCAGGTAATATACGCTGCTGAGCATACCAGCGGGCTTGCCTGCAGCCAGTACATTATCAAGCGCCTGCATTGCCTTTTCAGGCGTAGAAAATTTCTGCGTATGAATATCGATATGCAGCCTTTCGGTAACCCGCTTGAAGATAGCACCCGGCCATGTACGGAATGTAGTGCCCGGTGTGCCGCTCACCTTCAGGAAGGGGATGTGGGCAAAGAAGATACCCGCACCTATGCCAAAAGCCATTGGTTCACTAATGTTTATACCCTGATGACGGAGCAGGTTGGTCGTAACGCCGCTTTCGCAGTGGGCGTGCTGACTATGAGAGAAGTGGAGCGTACTCATTGTATGCTTAGTGTATTAGGGGGTGTCTGCGTTGAAAGATTATTTGCCGAACTGGGTGAGTGCCGTAACCGATATATTGAATATCTCTGCATACCTCTGCAGCATAGCATCGCTGAGCTTTGCAAAGCCGGAAGGTTTCATGTGGCGTTTTACCTGCCATTGCCATTTGCCTGCATATTTAGCCAGCAGGGCCACATCCATCAGGCACTTTTGCATATAGTAGGCTATGGGGCTCAGCTGCCCGCTGCGCACCAATTGCTCAGTGGCGGCTAATTCCTCGTCCACAGCATCCCAGGCTTGTTTGGTAGCAAAATTATCGGGTTCCCAACCGGCAGAATTAACGCTGGTATATTTACCATCGTCACCTACGGCATACATTACCTTGGTTATCTTATCCCCCTCCCTGAAATCTTTGGGGTCTTGCGGCACTTCATTTACCTTCATTTGAAGCCTCTGTTTTTCAGTGCGGTGAAGTTAGTATAAAAAAGCATTATGCGGGTAGCGCCTGCAGCATTACTTCCATTTTACTGCCCCGGGAGCCTTTTATAAGTATGGATGCATGTTGCGGGGCATTGGCTTTTATAGCTGCCGCCGCTTCTGTAGATGTCTGATAATGCCTGTACTTGTGCTCAATGCCATCAAATTCTTTGCCTACCAGTATCACATCGCTCCATTCATATAGCTGTACTAATGCCACCAGCTCGGCATGTTCTGCGGCCTCGTCTGTGCCCATTTCCTTCATGCCACCCAGCCACAGGGTTTTATTGGGTAATTCAGCGGCGGCAAAATTGATAATAGCGGCACGCATGCTGGTAGGGTTAGCATTGTAGGCATCGAGGATGATCTTATTAGTGCCCTGCTGCAGCCATTGAGAACGGCTGTTATCAGGATTATAGGTTTCTATAGCAGCTTTTATATCACTTAAAGGCACGCCGAAATGTAAACCCACAGCTATGGATGCCATGATGTTCGGGAAATTATATTCGCCCACCAGGAGGCTTTTGATGAGGGTGGTATTGCCTTGGTATAAAAGCCAGATGTGCAGAAATACGCCCTCCATTACCGGGGTGCCTTGATATTGTGCATCGGCAGTACTGCCATAAGTGACCTGCTTTTCAATACCGGCACTCATTTCGGCCAGGTAATCGAGGTCGGTATTGCGGAAAATAGTACCACCCATAGTGCGGATATAATCATACAATTCGCCCTTGCCTTTGCGCACACCTTCTATACCTCCAAAGCCTTCTATATGTGCCTTGCCCGCATTATTTATCAGCCCGTGGGTGGGTAGGGCTATGCGGCAGTAGCTTTCTATTTCCTTCTGATGGTTAGCGCCCATTTCTATCACGGCCATCTGTGCATCGTCCTTTATTCTCAGCAGGGTGAGCGGTACGCCTATATGGTTGTTCAGGTTGCCGTCAGTAGCATATGTTTTATACTTGCGGCTCAGTACAGCAGTAACCAGTTCTTTAGTGGTGGTTTTACCGTTACTGCCAGTTATTGCAATGAACGGGATATCGAACTGCATGCGGTGATAAGTTGCTAAATGCTGGAGCGTAGCCAAAACATCATCTACCAGTATGCATTTGTCATTTACTACGTAGGCCGCTTCATCTATAACGGCATAAGCCGCGCCCGCATCCAGTGCCTGCTGTGCAAAGGTATTGCCATTAAAATTGAGGCCTTTCAGTGCAAAATAGATATCGCCCTTTTTTAGTTTGCGGGTATCTATCTGAACTGAAGGGTATTGCTTAAAAATATCGTAGAGTGCGCTTATTTCCACTGGTTTGAATGCTTTTATAACCGGCATAAAAATAACAAACCCCTCCGGAAGAAGGGGTTTGTTTATTGAAAAGAATTCTCTGATTATTTGCGAGGAGGACGGCCACCTTTACCAAAGTAGTTACCTGCTTTTTCGTCGTTGCGGCCGTTAGGGCTGCCCAGGCGATCCATTACCAGGCGGAAACCTACTGTAGAGCTTGATTGCTTAGCCTGCATGAAACGGCGTGTGCCGGGAGACATGTAGTAAGCGCGGTCGTTCCAAGAACCACCTTTGTAAACTTTAGCATCGTTGTTTACCAGTGTGTTTGTACCATAGTTGTATACGAACTGAGAAGCACTGTCACCATCATTATAGTTGCGCAGGTCGCTCACGTTGCCATCGTATATTTCTTTAGCCAGCATTTCTTCGTTTGTAATAGGACGGCGAGGAATGTGACCCAAGCTGTCTTTTTCTTCCAGTGAATTATCTTCAGCCAGGCGTTTCTGAGTAGTGTACTCATTACCGCGGAACGGACGGAAGTCATTCAGGTCACTTGTGTAAGGACGGTAAGTATCCAGTACCCACTCGCTCACGTTACCAGCCATGTTGTACAGGCCATAAGCGTTAGGCTGGTAAGAGAAAACAGGAGCAGGGATATCTGCGTTATCATTCAGGCCACCGGCAACACCCATCGCATCACCACGTCCGCGTTTAAAGTTGCCCAGGAACTGACCTTGATATGAGTTGCGGAAACCATAGCGTTTTGTTTCAGCATCACCCCAAGGGTAAACATTGCGGTCTGTGATAACTTCTTCACCACGGCGACGGCTTGTTTCGCGTTCAGGGTTGTTACCTATGTTAGCCACCGCTGCATATTCCCACTCAGCTTCTGTTGGGAGGCGGTAGTTTGGCAGCAGATAACCATCTGAATAACGCAGGTTGCGTTTGCCGGCACCCTGAGGATCCAGGTCGCGTTTACGGTTCCTGCCCGGCGTACCTTCATATTGGCCGCTTGTATAAGTTTCGCTATCGAAGATGTCTTCGTTCACCTGAGTCGGGTTCTTTTTCAGGAAGCCGTTTTTGATCAGGATATATTCGTTCACACGATCGCTGCGCCATTTGGCAAACTCGCTTGCCTGGTACCAGTTTACACCTACTACAGGATAGTAGTTATAAGCTGCGTGGCGGAAATAGTTTTCAACCAGCGGTTCGTTGTAAGATAATGCTTTACGCCATACTGTACTGTCGGGCAATGCTTTAGCGATAACATCCGGATAGTCAGAACCGTAGGTACGGTACATCCAATAGATATATTCGCGGTAGTGTATGTTTGCCACTTCGGTTTCATCCATATAGAAAGAAGAAACAGAAACGGTGCGTGGGATATTATTACGCTCCATGGTCAAATCCTCTTCGGTTTGTCCCATAGTAAATCGGCCACCTTCGATAAATGTAAGACCAGGGCCGGTTTGCTGGCCTGGGTAGTTGGCAACATCAAAGCCACCTAAGCGTGGATCGTTGTAATCCCAACCGGTAACCTGTGATACGCCAACATTCTTTTTCGAAGAGCACGCCGTCAGAAGGGTAGCTGTCCCGATGCAAAGCATGCTCACGCCGATGAGAGTTCTTTTCATAATCAGAGAAAAATATTTGCTACGAAATTGGTTGAACAATTTGTTAAAAGTGTTACAATGTTAGAGCATTCTTTTCATAATGTCAAGTGTTCAAACCTTATAATCTAAAAAATCTCCAATTTATTACCGGACGCTGCAATTGGTAATAATCCATTAAGTTTTACGTTACTATTACAATAGCCTTGCTGCGCGGGTGGGTATATGGTTCATATATACTAACTTTGAAGAGGTTGCGGGCAGCCACATATAATAATATTATTAGATGAAAAAAACAATATTGACCCTTTCTTTGGCAGCACTTGGATACATGGGGGCATATGCCGCTTATGAAGAACAGGTTAAAGTAGCCAAAGATGAAATCTTCAATGGCTATGTTGTAAAGAAAATATGGCTGGAAAACTATGAAATACCACAGGTTACCATATCAGGCATCAGTTATAAAGATGACGTAGTGCTGCCCGTAGAAGCATTGCCATCAGATCCGCAACGCTTTGATATAGTACTGGGTAAAGAACGCAAGCGCCCTTTTGCGCTGGTGCGCATACCGGCTTTTCATGCAGAGGGTGAAAAAGTGCAGCAACTGGCCTCTTTTACCCTGCAGGTGACTGAAAAAGCAGTAGCCCGTACTAATAATGCAGCTAAAACAACAGCTGATAATTCGCCACTGGCAACAGGTACCTGGTATAAAATAGCTGTGAGCCAAACCGGCCTGCATAAAATAGATTATAACCTGATAAGTAAACTGGGTGCAGGTGGCAGCATCAGCAGTGCCAATATCCGTGTGTTTGGCGACGGGGGTAATATGCTGCCGGAAGATAACAGTGTGGCCCGCAAGAGCAACCTTACAGAAAATGCCATATGGGTGAATGATGGCGGGGACGGCGTTTTCAATGAAGGCGACTATGTCATCTTCTACGCTAAAGGCCCTACCGGCTGGACGGCCGATATGACCAATAAAATATTTACACATACCAAGAACCTGTATGAGGATAAAGGGTATTACTTCCTGAACTTCGATGTAGCCGCGAGTAAACGTGTAAATGCTGAAGAAAGCGATGCCAATCCTAACGTGACGGTTACTGCATACAACGATTATGCACTGTATGAAAATGACATCAACAGCCCGCTGCAATATGGTAAAACATGGTGGGGTGAGGACTTTGGTACGCAAGGCAGCAAGGTAAATAACCGTAGTTTTGATATAGACTTGGGTAGTGTGCCGGGCGATGCCAGCTTTAGAACAGTGATGGGTTGCCGTTCGGCGGGGTATAGCCAGTTTACCATAGCGCATAACGGCCAAACCGTAGGCACCTATTCATTGGGCCCTATGAGCACAGATGACTATGGCTCGCCAATGACCACCGAAGATGCTAAGTGGAACAGCAACGGCATCAGCGGAAACCAGAACATAAAGCTGACCTTTCAACCGGGTGCAGGCGATGGTACGGGGTACCTTGATTTCATAGAAGTGAACATGCGAAAATCGCTGGCTTTTGGCGGCAATGCCATCACCTTCCGCGATATAAACAGTGTGAGTGCATCAAACATTGCCAGCTACCAATTGGCCAATGCTGATGGCAATACACAAGTATGGGATGTGACCGACCCATGGGAGCCTGTGCGCATTAACGGAACATTGAACGGGAGTACCTATACTTTTTCGCGAAAGGCAGATGTGCTGCATGAATTTGCAGCTTTCAAAAGTACAGACCTACCCGTGCCCGAACCGGCAGGTAAAATAGATAACCAAAACCTGCATGGCGAAGAATTGACAGATTACATCATCGTAACGCACCCTAATTTTTTACCGGCAGCAGAAGAACTGGCCAATTTCCACAGGCAACGCAGCAATATGAAAGTGCTGGTAACCACACCTCAAAAAATATATAATGAGTTTTCATCGGGCAGGCAGGATATATCGGGTATCCGTGATTTTGTACGGATGTTTTATGACCGTGCAGGGACAGATACGGCACAAATGCCTAAATACCTGCTGCTATTTGGCGATGCATCTTATGACTATAAAGACAGGGTAAGCAACAATACCAATTTTGTACCCACCTTTGAATCGGCACAATCTTTAAATAATCTTGGTAATTATTGTGGTGATGATTTCTTTGGTTTCCTGGATGATAATGAGAACATTGAAAAAACCGGCATTGCCAATACACTGGATGTAGGTGTGGGCCGCCTGCCTGTAAAATCGCTGGAAGAGGCGAATAACTTTGTAAACAAAGTGAAACATTATAAGAGCCCGGCATCATTGGGTGCATGGCGACTGTCAGCAACCATCATAGCCGATAATGAAGATGGTGCCGGCCCGCATATGGAAGATGGCGAGATAATGGACGCTACCGTGCAGACTAACAGCAATATCTATAATGCTACCAAAGTGTACCAGGATGCGATACCCATGGTATCTACACCGGGTGGTACACGCGCGCCGGACGCCAATAAAATGATTAATGACCAGGTATTTAAAGGTACCCTGTTGCTGAACTATAGCGGCCACGGTAACACGGAAGTACTATCGCACGAGCGTATCATAACACAAGATGACTGGAACAGCTGGAAGAATTTTGATAAGATGCCATTCTCTGTAACTGCCACCTGCGACTTTGGCCAGTTTGACCAACCACAATATGTATCTGCAGGAGAGCAGATAGTGCTGAAAAAGGATGGCGGAGTAATAAGCGCCGTAACTACGGTGAAGCTGGTGTACCAAAGCCCGAACCGCATACTGAACAGAGACTACCTGGATGCACAGTTTCAGCATATAAATGGCAAATGGAACACTTTTGGCGATGCCTTCCGTATAGGTAAGAACAAAACTTATAGCAAAGCATCGACCGCAGAGGGCGATATCCTGAACTTCCGTAAGTTCTCTTTATTTGGTGACCCGGCACTGGAGCCTAACTTTCCTGAATATTTTATTTATACAGAGAACGTGATACAAGGTGCGACCAATAAACAAGTAGATACCATCAATGCGCTGGGTGAATATATAGTGAATGGCTATGTGGGCGATATAAATGGAAACATACTGGGCGATTTTAACGGCCGGGCAGATATTATCATCTTTGACAAGCCACGCACGCTGAAAACCCTTACCAATATCAACAAGAGCTTTACGGTGCGTAACAATATCATCTATAAGGGTAAGGCCACGGTAACGAATGGCAAATTTTCTGTAGCCTTCATTGCCCCTAAGGATATTAATTATGATTTTGGCAAAGGCAAAGTGAGCTTCTATGCAGAGAATGGTAAGACCGATGCTGCCGGCGCTGATTTTAATTATACGGTAGGTGGTTTTTCAGATTATCCCGTTACGGACAACAACCCGCCAAAAGTAAGGCCATTTATAGAAGACAGCCTCTTTCGCAATGGCGGGCTTACAGGGCCTAATACGCTACTGTATGCCATACTGGAAGATGAAACAGGCATCAATGTATCGGGCAATGCTGTGGGGCATGACCTGACTGCTGTGCTGGATGGTAAGGTGCAGGAAGCTTTTATCCTGAATGATTATTACGAAACCGAGCCGAATACGTACAAGCGCGGCTATGTAAACTTCCCTATGACGGGGCTGGCAGAAGGCCGTCACCGCCTGGTAGTGAAAGCATGGGATGTAAATAATAACTCAGGAGAAGGTGTTGTAGATTTTGAAGTGGCTAACGGCCAGATGATGAAAGTGCAACAGCTAATGAACTATCCGAACCCTTTTCACGATGTGACGCATTTTGTATTTGAGCACAACCACCCGGATGAATATATGTGGGCTGAAATAAACATATATAACACAGCCGGCGTGCTGGTGCGTACCATCAGGCAGAATTTTTACCCCGGCAGCAGCCGCAGCAAAGAAATAACCTGGGACGGCACAGATAATAACGGGGCCAAAATAGCTTCCGGCGTGTATATTTATAGAATGAGCATTACGACAGATACCGGAACCAAAGATTCGGCATACCAAAAACTTGTGTTTATACGTTAATTTTCAGAACACAAAGCGTATATTGCTTGTCCGATTGTATAACAGAGGATACAATTTGATAGCAATCATAAATTAAAATACCTTTGCAAAGCTTTAAAATAAATTATAATAGAATGGCAAAACGTTTTGCTTTAGCAGGATTAACTGTAGCAGCAGCCCTTACTTCTTTCACCACTTTTGCGCAAAAACCCAACCTGAACGGTACTACCAATACCGTTACTACCGCCGTGCCTTTTCTGCGTATATCTCCGGATGCCCGTGCAGGCGCTATGGGCGATGTAGGTATTGCAACATCTCCGGATGCCAATGCACAACACTGGAATGTGGCAAAACTGCCATTTGCTGAAAAGAAATATGGTGTATCTGCAACCTATACTCCATGGCTAAAAGATATAGTGCCTGATATATTCCTGGCTTACCTTTCCGGCTATGCTAAGTTTGGCGAGAAAGTACCGCAAACGATCAGTGCATCACTTCGCTATTTTTCACTAGGTGAAATAAACTATACAGACGTAAACGCGCAGCCTTTAGGTACCGGCCGCCCTAACGAGTTTGCTTTCGACTTGGGTTATGGCCGTAAACTGTCTGAAAACCTTTCTACAGGCCTTAGCTTCCGTTATATACACTCTGCCATCGCTTCGGGCCTGGCATCCGGTAGCAACGTAGACTACAAACCGGGTAATGCATTTGGTGCCGACCTGGGTATCTACTATACCAAAACAAAAGAGATAGACGAATTCCGCAACTCAAACATCAGCCTGGGTGCTGTGCTGAGCAATATCGGTTCTAAAATAGCTTACAGCTCTACCCGCAGGGACTTCATACCAATGAACCTGGGCTTGGGTGGTGCGTATACTTACAAAGCGGATGAATATAACAAAATCACCTTTGCATTAGACATCAACAAACTGCTGGTGCCTACACCACAGGATAGCTTTGATAATGCAAGGAATCAAACAGTGCGTTACATACCTGAAAAATCTGTAGTATCGGGCCTGTTCGGTTCATTTGGCGATGCGCCGGGTGGTTTCAGCGAAGAGCTGAAAGAGTATCAAATATCTCTGGGTGCTGAATACTGGTATCAAAACCAATTTGCAGTACGTGCAGGTTATTTCTACGAGAATAAAGACAAAGGTGACCGCCGCTACTTTACTTGTGGCCTTGGTGTACGCTACCAGGTTTTCAACCTGAACTTTGCTTACCTGGTGCCTTCAGGTAGTGGTATCAACCGCAACCCGCTTTCAAACACATTCCGCTTCTCGCTGATGTTTGAATTTGACGGTAAAAAGAAAGAAAGCGAAGCGCCATAGTAGCATAGCTTCTTCATAAAAAAATTAAAGCGCGTTTCATGACGCGCTTTTTTTATTGTCTTTATATATACTCGCTTAGTTCCAGCCAGCGCAACTCTTTTTCTTCCAGCAGTTGTGTTACTTCAGTAATACGGTTGGTAAGCTTTTGCAATTCTTCGTAAGGCAGTGTGCCGCTGCTCATTTTTTCGGTTATTTCAGCCTTCTCTTTTTCCAGTGCGGGTAGTTCTTTTTCCAGTTGTTCAAACTCGCGCTTCTCGTTGAAGGAAAGTTTCTTCTTGTCTTTAGGTTTGGCGGTAGGTGCTTCTGCGGTGCTATTCTGTGCTACCGGTTCCGGGGCACTAGACTGCTGCTTTTTCTTTTGTTCCTCTTCTTTTTCCCAGATGCGGTAGTGAGAGTAGTTGCCGGGGAAATCGCGCACCACACCATCGCCCTCAAATACAAACAGGTGGTCTACCAGCCTGTCCATAAAATACCTGTCGTGCGATACGATGAGCAGGCAGCCCTGGTATTCGCTCAGGAAGTTTTCAAGAACGGAAAGGGTGGGCAGGTCGAGATCATTGGTAGGTTCATCAAGTATCAGGAAGTTGGGGTTGCGGAAGAGTACAGACAACAATTGCAGGCGTTTCTTTTCGCCACCGCTCAGCTTGCTGAGGTAGGTATATTGCTGTTCGGGCGGGAAAAGGAATAACTGCAGGAATTGGGCTGCGCTTAACGAACCGCCATTGGCCAGCGGGAAATTTTCGGCTATGCGCTTTACAAACTCTATAACGCGCATATCTTCTTTTATTTCTAACCCCTGTTGAGAAAAGTTGCCAAAGATGACCGTATCGCCGATGTTTATCTTACCGCTATCGGCAGGTTCGTGCCCCTGCAACATTTGCAGGAAGGTAGATTTTCCTGCCCCGTTCTTACCTACCACACCTATACGGTCGCCTTTTTTAAAAGTATAGTCAAAACCTTTCAGTATTACTTTATCGCCAAAGCTTTTATACACCTTTTTCAGTTCTGCAATTTTACCACCCAGGCGGTTCATTTTCATTTGCAGTTCCAGCTTGCTGTCTTCTATGCGTTGTTTGGCGCGTGCTTCTACATCGTAAAAATTATCGATACGGCTGCGCGATTTGGTAGTGCGTGCTTTGGGTTGCTTGCGCATCCACTCCAGCTCTTTGCGGTATTCGTTTTTAGCTTTATCAATACTGGCCTGCTGGCTTTCTATACGTGCCGCTTTCTTTTCTATATAGTTTTCATAATCGCCTTTGTATTCAAATAGAGTAGAACCATCCAGCTCCCACACCTCATCGCACACACTATCCAGGAAATAACGATCGTGGGTTACGAGCAGCAGGGTCACGTTTTCCTGGTTCAGGTAATGTTCCAGCCATTCTACCATACCCACATCCAGGTGGTTGGTAGGTTCGTCCATTATCAGCAGCACGTGCTTATGCTCAAAGCCGATGTCTATCAGCGTTTGCGCCAGGGCCACCCGTTTGCGCTGACCGCCGGAAAGTGTACTGACGGATTGCTGCAGGTGATGTATGTTCAGCTTGCCCAATATCTGTTTCACCTTGGCCTCAAAATCCCAGGCATTCAGTTCATCGAGTTTTGCCAGTGCTTCCGATAACGCAACGGGGTCTTTTTCTTCTGCATCCACAATGCGCTCATAATCGCGCAGGGCTTCGGCTACCGGGTGCTTGTAGTGAAATATATTATCCAGTACAGATAAGGCTTCATTAAACTTAGGCTCCTGCTCGAAGAGTGCTACAGTCACATCTTTATGTATCCATACGGTGCCGCCATCAGGCTGGTCCTGTCCCGCGAGTATCTTCAATAGGGTAGATTTACCACTGCCGTTTTTGGCTACCAGGGCTATTTTATCGCCCTCGTTGATATGAAAAGAAATATTGCTGAATAATGGTTTTACTCCAAAAGACTTGCTGATGCCCTCTGCTGAAACGTAATGCATAGGCGGCAAAATTAAGCGCAAAGCGGCTAACAGCGCTTTATTATTTTATGGTTGCTTTAAAGGCATGGTATTTTGACTTATCATAGAAAAAAAGTATTTTTCATATATTCTCAAACGAATCCCATCCTTGATATGATAATAGGCGTATTGAAAGAACAGGCCCCCGAAACAAGAGTATCGCTGGTGCCTGAAGTGGTAGCTGCATTGGTGAAGATGAAGGCTGAAGTATGGATAGAAAGCGGTGCCGGAGATCATGCGTTTTTTGATGATAACAGCTATATAGCGGCCGGTGCACAAATAAAAAGCCGGGCAGATATTGCCACTGAAGCCACGTTGCTGCTGACCATGCACGGAGATAACGTACCTGATAAGCTGAATAGCAATGCCGTAATACTGGGCGTGTATCAACCGCTGTACAATGCAGGGCAAATGCAGCAATGGGCTACGAAAGGCTATACCGTATTCAGTATGGATACCATACCACGTACTACACGTGCACAAGCCATGGATGTATTGAGCTCTCAAGCGAACATTGCTGGCTATAAAGCAGTGCTGCTGGCAGCATATCAATACAGCCGTTACTTTCCTATGTTCATGACAGCGGCAGGTAGCATACCGCCTGCTAAAGTTTTGATACTGGGCGCCGGTGTGGCGGGGCTACAGGCCATTGCCACTGCCAAACGCCTGGGTGCTGTGGTGGAGGTGTTTGACACCCGCCCCGCAGTAAAGGAAGAGGTAATGAGCCTGGGTGCCAAATTTGTAGAGGTAGAAGGCGCTGCCGATGCATCAAAAGCCGGTGGATATGCGGTAGAGCAAAGTGCCGAGTTTCAGCAAAGGCAGAAGGATAAGATACATGAGCATGCGAAGAAGGCGGATATCATTATTACTACGGCACAGATACCGGGAAGGAAGGCCCCCATACTGATAACAAGGGAAATGATAGAAGACATGCGTGCAGGATCTGTGATAATAGATATAGCAGCTGTAACAGGCGGCAATACCGACCTGACACGTAACAACGAAACCGTGCTGTACAAAGGCGTGACCATAGTAGGTAATTCTGCACTGCCGGCTACAGCGCCATCTGATGCCAGTAAAGTATATGGCAAAAACGTGCTCAATTTCCTGAAACTTGTGATAGATAAAGATGGTAGCCTGCACCTGGACTTTAACGATGACCTTGTAAAGGGTACCTGCATAGCACATGCAGGCAGCATTACCAATGAACGTGTGCAATCAATAGTAACTCCGCAAACTGCAAATGCTTAATATATGAATTTCATAACACAACTATTTACTGACCCTGCTTCATACCGCCTGCTGACGATCGTGGTATTATCGGTATTCCTGGGTATTGAAGTGATATCACGTGTGCCATCAGTACTGCACACCCCGCTGATGAGTGGCGCCAATGCCATACATGGCGTGGTAATTATCGGTGCCATCATAGTAATGGGCCAAGCACCTGCGGATGATTATCTCGCGCTGATATTAGGCTTCCTGGCAGTGATATTGGGTACGCTGAATGTAGTGGGGGGCTTTGTGGTGACCGACAGGATGCTGGAAATGTTTGACAAAAAGAAAAAGAAGCGATCGTAAGAAAGTGGTTGCGTGCAGCAACAAGACATTAAAAGCAATTGCCTTTTCAAAAACAACCAGATGACCAACATAATATTACCGCTTAGTTACCTGATAGGTTCCATCACATTTATACTGGGTTTAAAAATGCTGTCGCACCCCGATAGTGCACGTAAGGGAAACCTTGTAGCCGCTGCAGGTATGACGATAGCTATACTGGCCACCATATTCCTGTATACAGACGAAGCCGGTAACCGGCTTGGCAATTACGGATGGATATTTGGCGGACTGATAATAGGCAGCATCGTAGGTACGCTTGCTGCCAAGAAAGTACAGATGACAGCCATGCCTGAAATGGTGAGCCTCTTTAACGGTATGGGCGGTGCCTGCGCCATGCTGATATCGATTATAGAGTTCAAACACCATACAACAGGCATATCGCCGGAACTGTATGAGGAAGCGGGGACAACCATCTTTACCATTATACCGGGTACGCTATTCATCACTATTATATTGGGCATGGTGATAGGTAGCGTATCGTTTGCAGGCAGCATCATAGCCTGGGGTAAGCTGAATGGCAAGATCAAAGATTTTTCTTTCAACGGGCAACACATCATCAACCTGCTGCTGTTGGGTGTGATTACTGTGTTGACGATATACATTGTAGCAGCGAGGCCCGCTATAACCATAACGTTATTTTACTCGGTGCTTGCCTTGTCGCTGGTGTATGGCATATTGTTTGTCTTCCCCATAGGCGGGGCGGATATGCCGGTGGTGATATCGCTGCTCAACTCTTTTACCG
>JANLJF010000095.1 GCA_029255605.1 Azovibrio restrictus | reverse complement strand
GTTTCTTCGTGAAGGTACTTGTTATTATCAGCTGTTCCGGGGGCAGGCAATTTTTGTAGTGCAGGTTCCTTTACCTGGCTATAATAATATACAGCACCGCCCATGCCAATCAGCAATAGCAGTAATAGGAAAAATGCGGGGTCTTTTTTCGGATTCATATTATTGAATCACTTTCGTTTTAGAGTTACATCAATGTGATAGGGTACTGTTTGCTTATTTGATTTCTATTTCTACCTGCGCGGCTTCCAGTGGTATATCATCATCCAGTGCATCGGCCAGGGCTACTAAGGTATATTTACCACTCGGTACGCTTCCCTTGGGCAATTTAAAGTCGAGCTGCCTTACTTGTTTCGGGAACAGGGGTACATCGTCTTCAAGAAATGTTTTCTTTTCACCGGTTGCATGAGAAGAAAGCTCTATAGACATGTTGCACCTTATTTGCGCGCCACCCTGGTTTTTAACCATGATGCGGTAAGTAGTATCATTCACCGGCTTGAAGCTTAGCATTTTCAAATCCTTTGCCATGCCGGGAAAGTTTACGTAAACATGCGAACCTACTTTTATAGCATTCTCTATAACCGTAGTAATATTACCTGACTGATGAGGTGGCAGGTTTTCGCGTGGCATTTCTGCTACTATCATAGCCCACTTCATTTCATCGGTATCAATAGAGTCGGGCACGGATACCGTCACACCAACATTGCCTACCTTACCAGCGCCTACCTCTATGTAGGTCTTGTCCAATGTTATCCAATTAGCGCAGGAATTCTTAATAGTACCAGGCTCATAAAATATAATATTGCCACTGCTATCCCTGGTGAAATCTTTTACTGTGAGATTTATCTGGTAAGCTTTTGACTTTCTGTTTACTATATAAAAGGTTTGTTTGCCAGTTTTGCCACGGTCCAGGTTGAAGTCGAAGGAAGCCGGGCCAAAAGAAAGGTAAGTTCTCTTCTTAGCAGTGTCTGTAGCGAGTTGCGCAGAGTCTGCAGCTATTACTTTTTTGATGCCTTCATCAGACTTTCTGGACTGTGCTGTAGCAGAAAGGGTGCATAATGTGCAAAAAATTAATGATGTTATTTTATTTTTTGTAAGCATTTGATAACTATATTTGTGGGTGAGGTTCCGTATTAATTTTTTGTAATTTGGAAGCGAAAATAATAGTTTTTATAAAATCTTATGAAAAAAATTGCGTTCGTATTATTACTAACAACACCTATCGTTGGTAAAGCCCAAACGGCTTACACCAGTTCGATTAGTAATAATACGCCATCTATAAGCGCATCTGCATCCCCTAACAAGCCAAGCAATAGTATTGAAGTAAAAGTCAACAACCCCCTGTTCTTTAATTACCGAACAGTTGATGACCTTTTGCAGCCACAGGTTGTAAACAATGCGTTTGAAGTAAAGCTTAAAGCTCAGCAGTCTGCCAACAAGGTGTATGCCCAGGTAAACTTTTCGGGCAAAAAACACAAAGCAGTACCTGATGGCTGGGTATCTTTGTTATTAGTGAATAAGACATCTCCCAATGCTATGGCCAGCGCTACTGCTGTTCCTTTATCTGAATATCCTACCTTGCTGCTAACACAACCCACCGCGGTAGATAATATGGAGTATTACTCATTCTATTATAATGTAGTACTAAATCCATTGACACAGCACATACGTCCTGACAACTACAGCTTTTCTATAACCTTTACAATGACACAGCCATGAGGATAGCCTATATATATATAATAGGGCTGCTGTCTCCGCTAACAGCATTTGCCCAGAACAACGGCACCTCTATACAGGGGAATATAAATATGCCGTCGCTGATACAGCTGGATGTGAATTATCCCGAAAACCTGAATATCGGTTTCGATAACCTGGAAGAGTTTGCAAAAGGCAAAGTATATCCTAATTGTATAAACCTGGCTGTAAAAAGCAATTGCCCATGGGTTATAACTGTAAGAAGCGGTAATAACGATTTTGCGGCAGCTGCTAAAACATCTACTACAGTTCCTAGCAGCATTATTAGCGTAAAGCCAAGTAACAGTAACGAATATGTAAGTGTATCTACTACGCCTAAGCCCTTGTTGGTAAGCGACAATGATAACGTTATTAATAATTACAACCTCGACCTGAAAATGGGTACCCCATGGAATGCGGAAGGTGGTAAGTACGATCTCAATTTCATTTTCTCTATTTCTGCACAGTAACCGTTATTACTTTTAAATATTATAAAAAGTAAAGCGCAGTGAAAACTGCGCTTTATTTTTTTGCCACCTTGAAGCTATTTTTTCCTACTTCCATTATTGTTTTCTTTCATGTCAGTGGCTGGTATAGCATTTTTATTACTA
>JANLJF010000094.1 GCA_029255605.1 Azovibrio restrictus | reverse complement strand
GTGCCTTTTTTCTTTGTTACTTTCTTTTTGGGCAAGCAAAAAGAAAGTAAAGGCTGATGTAAAGCACTAAAGCCCACTTTGCATCCCCCCTCATTTTCATTACATTTGCTACCTCAAAAAGCACTAACAAACACATGCAACGCGATACCGCCATATTTGACCTGATACAGGAAGAACTGCAACGCCAGCGCCGCGGACTGGAACTGATAGCTTCTGAAAACTTTACCAGCATGCAGGTAATGCAGGCTATGGGCAATGTAATGACCAATAAGTATGCAGAGGGTTATCCCGGCCGTCGCTATTATGGTGGTTGCGAAGTGGTGGATAAAAGCGAGCAACTGGCTCTAGACCGCGCTAAGGCCATATTTGGTGTAGATTATGTAAACGTGCAGCCACACAGTGGCGCGCAGGCCAATGCAGCCGTAATGCTGGCATGCCTGGTGCCGGGCGACACCATACTTGGCCTCGACCTGAGCATGGGTGGTCACCTTACGCACGGTTCGCCGGTAAACTTTTCGGGCAAGCTGTATAAAGCCGTACACTACGGTGTGCGCAAAGAAGATGGCCTGGTAGATTACGACCACCTGGAAAAACAAGCACTGGAGCATAAACCCAAAATGATCATATGCGGTGCATCTGCCTACAGCCGCGATTGGGATTACGAGCGCATACGTGCCGTAGCCGATAAGATAGGCGCACTGGTGCTGGCAGATATTGCACACCCAGCAGGCCTTATTGCTAAAGGGCATCTGAAATCTCCGTTCGATCATTGTCATTTCGTTACCACTACTACGCACAAAACATTGCGTGGCCCACGTGGCGGTATGATCATGATGAAGAAAGACTTTGAGAACACATGGGGTGCTGTAGGCCCTAAAGGCGAAACCCGCACACTGAGCCAGCTGCTGGACCTGGCGGTATTCCCCGGTACACAAGGCGGCCCGCTGGAACATGTAATAGCTGCCAAGGCTGTTTCTTTCTTCGAGATACAACAGGATGCATATGGTGCATATACACAACAGATACTAAAAAATGCACAGGCGGCTGCTACAGCCTTCCTGGAGAAAGGTTACAACATCGTATCGGGCGGTACAGATAACCACCTGCTGCTGATAGACCTGCGCAATAAAAACATCAGCGGTAAGAAAGCCGAGAACACACTGGTGCATGCAGACATTACGCTGAACAAGAACATGGTACCTTTCGATGATAAATCACCATTCGTTACTTCCGGTATCCGCGTAGGTGTGCCTGCCGTTACTACCCGCGGACTGAAAGAAGAACACATGCCACAAATCGTAAATTGGCTGGACCGCGTGCTGATGTCGCCCGATGATGAAACGGTTATCAGTGCCGTACGTGGCGAGGTGAATGAATTTATGCAGCAATTCCCGCTGTACCCAGAGTGGTAGTCCATATCATATTATACATAAAAAGCCATTGTTGTTATAAAAACATTAACACGATGGCTTTTTGTATTTTTGTAATATGCAGGTTGATTAAATTGTAAACCTTTCCCCATTACAGTTTTCATTATCTGTATTTTTTTGAAACGATCCCGAAAGGAACATGCGAATGAACAAACCATTTTTGCACTACATTGCTGCACTGGCATTGATTGGATGTATTTTACCCACAGATGCACAGGCACAAAGGAAAAAGAAGAAAGAGACCGTAAAGGAGATCAGTATTTACGATATCGATACGCTGAAACAGCCTGTGCCACGCAACAGGCAACTGTGGCACGATAAGATAGATAAAGAGCAGAAACGTGCCGATGTATCGGACGGGGCGGTAGATAAGCTGATCTATTTCTCCGATGATACGCTATACACCAATGGTATTACCCGCGCTATACTTACAGAGGTAGACCACCTGCAAAAGATGGTGGAGAATATGCCTGCCAATGGCCGAGATGCTGTAACCGATAACCAGGAGAAGATACGCTGCCTGAAGGCGGTGAACGATATGCTGGTAGGTTATAATACAGACGTGAAACCCGACCCGATGTTCTACAAAAAACAGGTGGCCAATATGCACGACCTGCTGATAGCCCGTAATGAAGGCAAGGGTATGGAGTTTGTAAAGAACAACATCAGCTTCCAGACGCTGAACAATGTAAAGGTGCTGTATGAAACCAATGCACCGGAGCGCACTTTCATCTTTACCGAGATGGGCAACCGTGAACCGCAGGTCATGATAAAACGCTTGTCTGAATTTGCCGATGCACCGTTTGCCGATAACGTGATAGCCGCTGCTGCCAAAGTAGTGCCTAATGAGCTATTCAACTATGCATCATCTACCAACTATGTATTGAGTGGTGCCGTAAAACGCAGTAAAGACCCGCTGGTACAAACCATCGT
>JANLJF010000093.1 GCA_029255605.1 Azovibrio restrictus | reverse complement strand
GTATTTACCATACTTAGTACTGCTCCTGTTCGTTAGGGAAATCTTTGCTTTTTACATCGCTGATGTAGTGCTCGGTAGCTTTCTTCATCTCGTCATAAAGGTTCAGGTACCTACGCAGGAAGCGTGGCGAGAAAGACTTGGTGATGCCCAGCATATCGTGCATTACCAGCACTTGTCCATCTACGTGCATACCCGCACCTATACCTATCACGGGTATCTTCAGTGCTTCGGCTACACGCTTGCCCAGTGTGGCGGGTATCTTTTCCAGCACCAGTGCAAAACAGCCTGCCTCTTCCAGCAGTAGTGCATTCTTCACCAATTGTTCAGCCTCGGCTTCTTCTTTGGCACGCACGGTGTAGGTACCAAATTTATATATCGATTGCGGTGTAAGCCCCAGGTGGCCCATGACCGGTACGCCAGCACTAATAATGCGTTTTACAGATTCTATTACTTCCTCGCCACCTTCCAGTTTTATAGCATGCCCGCCCGATTCTTTCATAATGCGGATGGCCGAGTTCAATGCTTCTTTACTATTGCCCTGGTAACTGCCAAAAGGCATATCCACCACCACCAGGCAGCGGTCTACCGCACGCACTACACTTTGGGCATGGTATATCATTTGGTCGAGCGTGATGGGGAGCGTGGTTTCGTGGCCCGCCATTACGTTGGATGCGCTATCGCCCACCAGCAATACATCTATACCTGCATCATCAAAAATGCGCGCCATAGAGAAATCGTAAGCCGTCAGCATGCTTATCTTTTCCCCTTTCTGCTTCATTACCTGCAGTGTATTAGTGGTTATCTTGGAAACTTTTCCCTGTGTAGACATATCAGAGATTCCCGAGGGAGCTTTTTAGCTATGTCATTAAGACATAACAAGGTTAAATTAATTTGAGCAGTCAAAGATAGGCATACTATTTATAATAGCGATTGCATCTGTTGATACTACTATTTTTCTATATCTGCTTCTATTCCTTTTTCTTTGAACCAGTTATCTACGAATCGCTGCACCTGGGGGCCTATTATGAGTATAGCGGGTATCACTACACCATATGCCATAGCCCATGAGCGTAACCATATAGAGAGAAACTGTTGTGTAAATCCGAGGTTCACCGATAAGAGCGTAAATGATATGATACCGGTTGTGATGATACCCATAACAAGGGCAAATGCAATACGTTGTTTCATAAATTATACCGATTGGTATATTGTTAATTAAAAAAATATTACTGTTTCATTTCATTATCTATCATGGCATCTATTCTATCCAGTGCTGTATATAACAACTGATGATTGCTCATGATCTTCGATAGCATCACCCCGCCTTCCAGCATCATAATGATGCTATGTGCATAGTATTCGGCCTGTATATCCTTTTTAAAAGTTCCTTCCTGCACACCTGCTTCTATAATAGAGGCCAGCGAGCGTATCCAGCTTTTTATGCTTTGCTGCACAGGTTTTTTCAGGAACGATACATTATCATCTGCTTCTATAGATGCGTTCAGCACCGGGCATCCACCACGCTCGAATATCTTCTTCCAGTTATCTCGGTAGTATTGGGTAAAGGCTTTCAGTTTATCATAGGCACTGGTATGGCTGGCATACACCGCCTCCAAACGTTTCTGCATAGCCTCGTAGTTGTGTTTATACACCGCTATGGCCAGTTGGTCTTTATCTTGAAAATTACCGTAGATGGCACCTTTAGTGAGCCCCGTAGCCTCCAGTATATCCGACAATGAAGTAGCCACATACCCCTTGGTATTAAAAATCGGTGCCGATTTCTCTATGATGAATGCGGTGGTCCTTTCTGCCTTCGACATACGTTGCACTGCGAAGATACTAAGAATATACCAAAAGGTATTTTTTAAGAGTAAATTAGAGCTAATGGTTTATCCGGCTGCTATATAAATATATTCGCTGCCATCATCCATGCCTTGTCGAAGGCTTCTCTATCCAGTTTCAGGGGAATGTTATTGGCATCTGCCCATAGTACGATGTTCTCTGTAGCTATATTGCCTACCAGTTCGTCTTTGGCCATGGGGCATCCTCCTATTCCTTTCATGGCGCTATCGTAGCGGTAGCAGCCATTATCCCATGCGGTTTGTATCTTTTCCTGCCAGGTAGTGGCGGTGCTGTGGAAGTGTGCACCTATGGTCACGTCTTTAAATTCAGGAACCAGGTGCTTGTAGATGTACTCTATATTATCGGGCTGGGCTACGCCTACGGTATCGGCCATAGCTATGGTTTTGATGCCCATAGCGGCCAGCTTGCCTACCCAGTTAATGGCTACTTCTGCACTGTATTCATCGCCATAAGGATTACCAAAACCCATAGAGATATACACCACCAACTCCTTACCATGCTGCACGCATAACTGCTGCATTTCTTCCACCTGCTTCAGCGATTCGGCAATGGTCTTATTGGTATTGCGCAGCTGAAAGGTTTCGGAGATGGAGAACGGGAAGCCCAGGTAATATATCTGCTCATAACCCACGGCCTCTTCGGCACCACGGGTATTGGCTACTATGGCCAGTAGTTTGGTGTTCACACCATCCAGTTGCAATTGCGGTATCACTTCTTTAGTATCTGCCAGTTGCGGTATGGCCTTGGCCGATACGAACGAGCCGAAGTCCAGCACATCAAAGCCTACTTTCAGCAGAGCATTCAGGTAGTCTACCTTGGTTTGTGTAGGTATAAAATGCTGCCAGCCCTGCATGGCATCGCGCGGACATTCTACTAAGGTGATACTTTGCTGCATATACATTGTGTGAAATGGAGTGTAAAGATACGATGCAATACCGTACGGTATATTATGGCTATGCCTATACGACTATTGCTGAATCAAATGGAGGAACTTCTCCAATCCCTTTTTCTTCTCATCATCCAGCAGGTAGTGGATGTCTGATGTGTAGTATTGCTTCAGGTCGTAGTACGGAAAGGGGTTATCGGCTACTACGGTGTCTATATGCTTTAAGCCCTCTGCATTGGCGGCATTGAAGGCAGCGAGGAAATCGGCAGGTAGTTCTTTATTGGCTATCCATGCGGCAAATACAAATGGCAGGCCTGTATAGTCCTTCCACCCACCGGCAAGGTCGTATATGTATTCAAAATTGGTGAGTTGTTTCAGTGCCCTGTCGCCTATGATAACACCTGCGGTAGTACCGTTGATGTATTCTATATAATTCTCCGTTGCGGGTTTGAACACCACATTCTTCTTCCAGTGTTTTTCAAACAGCAGTTGCGCCAGTCTTACCGATGTGCGGCTTTGGTAATCGAGGTACACGGTTTCAATCTCTTCCATAGGCACCATGCTAAAGATGCACACACTGGCCACATGGCCATCGGCAGCTATACCATAATCGCTCACGATGTGCGCACCGGGTATGCCGGGCATAGCGGCTACGGGCATCAGTGCCATATCTATTTTTCCCTCCTGCAAATCCCTGGCAAGATTGGCGGGATAATCGAGCAGCAATTCTATATCGTTCATCACCGGGCTACGCTCTATACCGTATAGCAATGGTTTGGTATTCAGATAACTTACTCCTGCAACTTTTATTTTGGCGCTCAACACTCTATTTTTAGGGCGTAAAGATAGCAAAGGCTTAGGATAGATGTCGCAACACTTAATTATTTATACAGACGGGGCAGCAAGAGGCAACCCCGGCCCCGGTGGCTATGGCATAGTGATGCAATGGGGAGAGAAGATGAAGGAAATGTCGCAGGGGTTCAGGCGCACTACCAACAACCGTATGGAACTGATGGCCGTGGTAGAGGCACTGAAAAGCCTGAAACGCGACGGGCTGGATGTGGTGATATACAGCGATAGCAGCTACGTGGTAAACTCGGTAGACAAGGGCTGGGTTTTCGGGTGGGTAAAGAAAGGCTTTGCAGGCAAGAAGAATGCCGACCTGTGGCAGGAATACCTGAAGTATCATAACCGCCACCGCATAAAATTTGTATGGGTAAAAGGCCATGCCGATAACCCATGGAACAACCGCTGCGACCAACTGCCACCGCCGCCGCCGATAGCGGCAAATGGCTGGTAGACCATGGATATGAAAGCGGGAATGGGTAAGGAGTGTAAATTATAGCTTATGAAGTACTTTACTGAACCCCTAGGCAGATTTGTGATCAAAATTCCAACTGAATGGCAGTATAAAAATATTGCAGTTGGTTACGATGAAGTTTCTCCTTATAGCTTTGCAACATACTCGGAATCAAATTCAGCATTTCAAATAAGTTGTTACTCAAGGCAAGAAAAGAATATCACCAACCCCAATATAGAAATTCAGAAATATGACACTCCAAACCTTAAGTTCATAAAAAACCGAATGGATGGTGGTGGTTTTAATGTACACCTATGGCATGCATTAGTTGAAGACCATATGTTTATGGCAAAATTTATTTATGACACAGTTGATCAAGATTCTCCAAAAATCAAGCAAGAGTTAGAAAAGGTCGAACTATCATTATCTACATTAGTGCTTCTATCGCAAGACCAAAGAGTAATTGCTCTAGAAATTGATAAATATGAAAAATTCACCGCTTCTTTAGCGGCATCTTTTGATTTAAAAAATAAAGCTCTAGAGAATAAATCATTCATAGAGTTACTTATAATAACAGCCAATCAAATTGATGCTTATTTACGGTTAGCAATTGTTATGAAAACGCAATTAAAAGCTAGGACGAATAGAATTGATATTACATATTTATTCCAAGGAGAATCTGATGTCCCAATAAATGAAAGGAAAATATATCGTCAAGCTAAAGAATTTGAAATTATTAACGAAGAGACTTACAATACACTTGAAGCGCTTTATAAAGAAAGAAATAAAGTCGTTCATCGTTATATTATTTCGAGCTTTAAGACAATCGATATATATAAAATTGTTCTCGACTACGAAATCACATGCGAGATAGTACGCAACAATCTAAAATCGGTAGAAGATTTACAATTTAAAGAAGGCATTGGTATACATGGGAACGGGAAAGACCCAGAGGCTGAACCATCTGATAAGGACATCAGTATTCTTTACTCACAAATCAATGACAAGCATTTAACAGAAGAATTCTTTAGAGATATTCCAGCAGAGTAAGAAACAAATTTTGGACACTGGACACTTTTCGTTTTAAATTCCTCCTCCTACCCTCCTCCAAAGGAGGAAATCAATGTCCCCCTCGGCGAGGGGTGTAGGGGGAGGTTACTCGCGAGTATAAAAACAAATTGGACAAATAGCATTGATTATCAATCAAAATTGTCCCGATTGTCCCGTTCCGGACATTGGACACTTTCTTTTTACATATTGGAACAATGGAACGGTGGAACGTGGAACGCGCACTATGTTCTAAAAATGCACATTTCTCCTACTCCCAATCTTTCACCCGCAATATATTGGCACCGCCTATGGTAGGGCCTTCCTTGCGTTGCCAGTTGTTGTATACAGAATATTATCTCCCATCCTCAATACCACCATATATAGCCCGTAGATGTTTGCTGTATTCATTAGTAATAACCTGAACGTAGGTATTATTAATCATTATTATTATGAATAGATACGAGTAATTTATGTGTATGTATTTTAGAAAGAAGGTGTGAAAATCAAGCCATCGTTATGTGCGAACAAAATAACGTGCATCATTGCGAGGCAGCGCAATAACGAACGTAAAAAAATGCATTTTTAGTAAGCACCGCGCGTTCCACGTTCCACCGTTCCATTGTTCCATTCCCCTCACATAGCATTGCAACATACTTTCACAAAAAACTTGTTCACCTCTCCCCTTTTCTTTAATTTTCTGATGAAGAAAACCTGATTCACCATTAGAGAAAGATTTGGCTGTACAAGGAAAGCACCCTTTGGGCTAAACTGTAAAAACATGAAAACGCTGCACTACATCTGCCTCTTTGCTGGCTGGTATTCTTCTGTATTTATTATCACTCAGTTTTAAAACACCAAAAATTTCATCAACATGAAACATGTATCATTTGTAAAAGCAACCTTTCTTGTATTAGCACTACTGGCCGGCACGGCTGCTACTGCACGCACGGCCGCAGGCCTGATGAGCGGATGGTGCGGTGCCCACACTCGTTGCAATTGCCTGTATAACTATGGCGACTGCGGATGGTGTGTTACAGACGCGGCCTATAGCGGCGCCAGCAATGAAATGCCGGTAACCATTACCATCACCGCCGATAACAACCTGCTGGTAACATATGAAAGAGCACTGACCAGCGCTGATGATGCCACACTGGATATTGAAGATGTGGTAACCCTGCCGCAAAGTATATGCACAGAATTGGGCGTGTCTTCTGTAGCGATACAGCCGGGCTCTTACACCCCTGTATTCACTGCCAACAATCCTAATGGTGTTATCGTTCTCACCGCAGTTATCAATTAAAAAAAACAGGTACGGGGCTGGCTTCACTGGCCGGCCCTTACTTTTTATATATCTCACAATTCTATTTCCAATATGCTACAAAAATCTATACAGTGCCTGCTATGTATGCTGTTATCTACCCACCTGATATTTGCACAATCGGGAAAGCCGCCTGTAAAACACCTCACCGCCCAGCAGGTGATAGATATGGCGCAAACACAGGATAAACCTTACCTGTGGGTGGCAGTATACATACCCAAATGCGCACAGGCACACCAGATATTCAGCGATAGGGTGCTGTTTTACAATAAGCATAAAGACAAGCTGAACATGGTGATGGTAAGCGTGCTGAACAGTGCCAATAATCAAAACATCTTCAAAAACTATTCAGAAATCTTTCAATATACCTCGCCCTTTTATGCGATAGACAGCAGCTACCAGCAGCAGGGTATTATGCAAACGCATATTCAATTCATAAAAGACCTGCGTCAAAAACTGGGCACGGGCGATGGTTTTGTTGAGAACATCATTATAGACAACAAGGGTAAAATAGTATATGCAGAAGAAGGCAATCTGAACCCTAAAGTGGCAGATAGGGTATTGAAGTAACACTGCTTCCATATACATACAACTTTATAATTATCTTTACAAAAACCTGATATACCTTATGAAGAAACTATTTACCTGCACCCTGCTTGCACTATCTTTTATACATACCTATGCCCAGCATGTACGCTGTCGCGCCATGACTTTTTTTCAATACAACAGCGTTGTGCCACCATCGGTAGACAGGAATGATTCCACCAAATACTATTACTCTAACGGCAGGCCGGGCAAACATGTTACTTATTACAATTATTATGTAATGAAATACGACAGTGCCTACACCTATACCGATGTAGACACAGACGGCACCTGGACACTGGATAGAATAACCTATCAGACCTTTGATAGCAAAGACAATATCATCCGCACCCTCACTGTAAAAGCCAATAGCCCCGATAGCATCAGCCGGATAGAATATACTTATACACCGCTGGGAGATACGGCAGGTTTTATCACCTATAACTATAATCACAGAAAAGAGTGGGTGCCTGAAGAAAAAGTAGAACGTACCTATGATGCGCTGCGCCGGTTGCAATCAATAGCATATTATGATTGGGAGTACGTTAAAAAAGTATGGACAGGTTTCAATAAATACATTTTCTCATATACAGCCACAGGCAACCTTGAACAAACCTTAACACACTCCTGGAGGCAGCCGGGACAATGGGAAGTAGATGGAAGGGAATTATATACCTATACCAATAACCAGCTTACTGAAAAAACCATACAATACGGAGATGGTACGACATGGACAGATATATCCAGACAACTGTATTATTATGTTAATGGGCTGCTCGATTCTGTTCAGCATAAATATCACAACCTGGGTGTAGGCTGGGAAGATAACCTTAAGTATAAGTACACTTACAACTCCGTAGGCCTTTGCGATACGGAATGGATATTTCAGTATGATATGGAAAAGGCTATACAGCGCATACTTTATGATTATACAGATACAAAAAAGATGGCCCGCCTGATACAGCAAACGCCCGATGGTTTTGCCTGGAAGAATCAATCTAAAAATGAACTGACGTACGATGTACTGGATAACGAGATTTCCCACATGGGGTCATCATGGGAAAATGGTGCATGGGTATTAACAACGCACGATTTCATCTTCCGTATGTACTACGACCCTTACAATCCCGATGAAGCTTCTGTAGCCGATACAAAAGCCAACAATCCTAAAGTAAATGTGTACCCCATACCATCTGTGAATATGATAAATGTGCTGGCTGAATGGGAAACACCACAACCATTCACCGTTAGCATTACCACCCTCGATGGTAGGCTTGTAAAACAATGGGATGAAAAACCCACCACTACCTACAGGCAAACCATACCGGTAAATACATTACCTGCGGGCAATTATATCATCACCCTGCAAAGTGCAGAGGGTACTAGTTCAAAACAATTTATTGTAAAGTAACCCTACTCCCCGCTACCATGCTTGGCATCGTATAGCACATTCTCCAGCGTCCACGGTAGTTGTGTTTGGAAGGGAGCCTGTCGCACGGAGCATTCGGGTACGGCGCACAGGTGGCATTGGTAGGGCATGCAGGCATCTATGTGTATGAACATTTCTACCTTATTGGCATAATGCTCTTTGATGAGTTCTTCCAGCGCATGTATCTCTCGCTCGGCATCGCGCACCTGGTAATACCATGGCAGGGTCATATGCGCGTCTATATGCAGCACATCGCCATACTGTATCACGCGCAGGTTGTGCAGGTCTATCCACTGTGGCTTGCGGTATTGTTGCAGGGTATGGATAACATCAGTCAGTATCTGCTCATCGGCCTCATCCATAATACCCGCCAGCGAGCGGCGCACCAGCTTATACCCCGTTACCAGTATCACTACGCTGAATATCAGCGCTACCACGCTATCCAGCCACTGCCAGCCGGTTACCAGCAGCAATATCAACCCAACTATAATAGCAAACGTAGAATACGCATCCGACTTCAAATGCTTTCCGGCAGACTCTACTATCAGCGAACGGTGCTTCTTACCCTCGCGCTCGGCATAGATACCTGCAACATAATTAATGACACCTGCCGCACCTGTTATGTAGATACCCAAGTCCAGCTTATGTAGTGGTTTGGGTTCTATCAATTGATCTACCGCCTCGTATATTATCATCAGCCCCGCTATAAATATCAGCGAGCCTTCTACTGCCGATGATACGAACTCTGCCTTACCATGTCCGTAGGGATGGTTGGCATCGCGCGGCTTTGCTGCCAGGATGATGCTATATAAACCAATGAAACCTGCTATTACATTTACCGTGCTTTCCAGCGCATCGGTCAGCACCGTTACCGAATGGGTAAGATACCATGCCCACAGCTTGCCTATGAAGAGTATTACGGAAAGAAACGCTATGTATCGCTGAAGGCGTACCGGCATGCAAGGCTAAAAGTTAGGCTGCAAAAATACATCATTTTCTAAATGCTTTATTCATTACACCACCGCTCCAGCCTGCCATTCCGCCTACTATGCCACCTAATATTATTGTTATTAACAGGAAGAGGAAACCATTAGGCAAACCTAAAACTTTTGCCATCCTCCCCGATAAAATATGTTCGTTGGGTATATCTCTATACAAGGCTACCACCAGCCAGGTAAGCCCCACCCCGCCAAAGCCCGCCAGGAAGGCTTTGCCCGGTGTTATTTTCGCATTTACCGTTACCACAAAGGCCACGGCAGCCGCCATATACCACGGCAATATATAGGTGGCTATACCTGCACAAATGGCTATGATGATGATGTATTTAAGTAGCTGCATGGGTTGGTATTATGGTTGAATGGTCCATGTATATTTTATATCCTTATCGTTGGGCTTTGCAGTAGCGGGTACAAAGTTCAGGCGGTAGTATTCGCCCTTCACCCATTTATCGAGGAAGGTAGCATAGTACTTACTACCGGGGTTGCCCGATTGCCCGCCCGGGTACGTGCCATAGGCTTCTATACCCTTGCTCATCTGCACCACCATGCGCCACGATGGGCCATGGTCTCCCTTTACAGCATTTACCGTATTACCCCATCCACCTACCTCAAGGTCGCCATAGCTAAAGGCAGGTAGTTTGGTTAGGTGTTTTACCGTTGTATTCTTGGCATGATACCATTCCAGCTTATCGGCTTTCTTTAGCTTGGTAAGGCTATCGCTGGCTTGTTTGAAACAGGCATACAGTATATCCTCATCCAGCATATAGGGTGCATCATCCATACCGGTTATCATCTCTACCAATCTTTCGGGAGACATCTTCAGGTCATCGCCCTTGCCCACACTCGCCAGCCTGTTGTAGGTATAATACCACCATACCATAAATACGGTAGCGGCCTTGCTGTTTTTGGTCAGCTTATAATCCCAACCGGCAAGGTGTTGCAGCCATTCTTTTTCTTTATTGTTCATGGTGTGCATGGGTAGCTTCTGCAATACCACGGGCAATACATTTGCCGCCAATACCGAATATACATCCTGCTGCAAGGCAAACATATCCTGCACGGTAGCGCTTGTAGTACGCCTCAATACCTGGTTGATGCGCCATGAGCGGAACTCGTAGAAATAACCATTGTACCAATATGGGTAGGTAGTATCGGTTACCGTTTGGTTGGCAGATGCTAAATAGCCTTGTGCCGGGTTCAGCGCATGCGGGTTTTCACCTACCGGTATGTTTTGCCCCCATAGCGTGCTGCTATCGCTGCCATCCATAATGTACCTGCCCTGCCCTTTCCATTTGTTGATGAACTGCCCTTGACCCCACAGGGCTATATTACCCTGCACATCGGCATACAGCATATTCTGCGCCGGGCATAGAAACTGTTGTATGGCAGTTACGTATTGCTCGTAATTGCTACTCCTGTTCAGCAGGTATATAGATAGTATCTCGTTGCTGGGGCGGTGCGCCATCCATGTTAGTGCCAGTGGTATCTTTAGCTTGCCCGGTGCCAGGAAGTGCGCATCATATATCAGCGGCCCATGTATGGTATAGCGTACGGTATCTTTGTAAGCAGGCATACCTTTTATGCCTATCTCTTCTATCCTCTTGGTGTATGTCAGTTCTTTTCCTGCAAACCAATACTTATTTGCAGATGCCTCTTTGATTGCGTAAAAGTCTTTTACATCGCGGTAGTTGTTGGTGAACCCCCACGATATATTATCATTAAAGCCGATGATAACACCCGGCGAGCCCGGCAGCGATACACCATATACATTCACCCCCGGTGCATGCAGCTGCATCTCGTACCACAGCGATGGCAGGTTCAGGCCAAGGTGCGGGTCGTTGCACAGTATAGGTGCGCCACTCTTGGTACGGCTGCCACTCAATGCCCAGTTATTACTACCCTTGCCCTCATTCTCATTCACGGCAAAGTCTTCACCCGTCAGCGGCACGCACATCATGCTATCTGCAGGTACTACGGGCGCTTTCAGGGTGGCAGTTTGTGGTAGGGTGTCTGATGGTATTACGGTTATGCTACCTCTGTTCCTTTCAGCAAATACCCTATCAAACAACATATGAGCGTTGAACATATCATTGTTCTGTTTCAGCCTGTTTCTCAGTATGGTCAGTTGTATATCTTCTGTATAGCCTGTCAGGTCATCGGCCATATACTTTAACAGCAGGGCGCATTTCAGGTTCGTCCACGGTTCGGGCTTAAAGCCTATCATCTTATATTCCAGCGGCAGGCTCCTGTAGTTTAGGGTACTTATGTATTGATTGATACCTTCGGTATAAGCATCCAGCATACCCTTGCTACGTGGGTCGGCTTCCATAGCCTTTAGCGAGTTTTCAGCGCCATATACCATACCCTTGCGGCGTTGCAGCCTATCAAAGTCTACAGCTTTCTCGCCCAGCACTTCGCTCACCCTGCCACCCGCAGCACGTGTCTGCAAATCCATCTGCCACAGGCGGAAGTAGGCATGTACATAACCCTGTGCCATATACAGGTCATGGTCGTTAGCAGCTTCTATGTGCGGCACCATTCGGTCATCAAACCATATCTTCACGGGTTGTTGTGTACCCGTTAGCTGTATCGTATTATCGAAGTTCTTATTGGTAGGCTCGGCACTGGCCCAGCACCCGTTCATAGGGTCTAGCAGCCTGCCCAATGCGGGTGTGCTACCCATGGGCCTATCCAGTATATATACTACAGCAGCCGTAAGTATTAGTGGTAATATGGCCAGCAGCCTGCGCATGCTTTATGGTTTTACTTAAAGCTACTCAAACAATTGCAGTTTTGCTACATCTGCCTATTGCTTATCCATCGGAAATTCTATCTCGTAGCTTTTACCGGGTTTCACAGTCAGCGTACGCGCACGCAGCCAAGGGTTTTGCAGTTTCAGCATTTTGTAGGTGCTGCCGTTCTCTTTGGCAAATGCAGCCAAATCGCTTATGGTACTTGTTACTGTTACAGTGCGTGTTTTTATGGGCCTGTATTTCTCCTCCCCTTCCAGTATGTAACCGTAAAAGGCAGGGTTGCTCAACAGGTGTTTCAGCGCCAGTATACGGAAGATGTACCTGTTGGTTTCTTCGGGCAGTGCTATATCGTAGTAATTATTAAATCCCTGGAAAGTACTATGGCTGTTATACCCACCCATACCACAGTTGTACGATGCTGCTGCTGCCGTCCATGTACCAAACTTGGCATAGGCAGCTTTCAGGTAGGTGCAGGCTGCTTGTGTAGCTTTCTTAGCATGGTAGCGTTCGTCTACTTCATCCCTTATCTCCAACCCGTATTGCGGCCCTGTATCTTTCATGAATTGCCAGAAGCTGGCAGCGCCTACGGCAGATGTTGCCGATGGTTGCAGCGAACTTTCTGCCACGCACAGGTATTTAAAATCATCGGGTACGCCATTCGCTTTCAGTATCTCCTCTATCATAGGGAAGTAGCGGGTGGTCAGTTTCAGCACATACAGCGTGCTGCCGTGCATATAGTAGTTGATGTTCAGCTCACGGTCCAGCCTTTCACGTACATCCCAGCGTTCCAGCGGCACCCTTTCACCGGCAAAGCTCATGGCCTTGGGCATATCTACCTGGTACCATTTATATTGCAGTTTACTATTCTCTTTTACTTCTACTGTGCCCTCGCCCTTCTCCGATTCGCGAAAGGCAAAACCCGCTACTGCAGCCACTCCCAGTGTCATGCCAAATGCTATATATGCTAATGTTCGTTTTGTTGTGCCCATGCTGCCGTGTTTTAAATAAATATACCAATAAAAATCTTTTTGCCTGTCTTGTAAACATCACTGTTTTTACACAGCCTGTAAGTTTCACAAATGTTTAAGTATCGTGCCTGCAACAGCTATCATTACTTTATTTTTGTTTGTCTTATGAACCGGTCACTACTCACTTTATATATACTGTTATTGTTCGTGGTTGGATTGCCCTGCCACCTCTCTGCACAAACCATACTCACGCAAAACATACGTGGTATGATAACCGATGCCGAATCGAAACAACCATTAACGGGTGTTACTGCCGTGCTGTTATCCAACAATCAGGTGAATGATATAACGGATAGCAATGGGTATTTTATTATAAAGAACGTACCCGTAGGCAGGCAGTCTTTCCAGTTTAGTTTGGTAGGATATGAGCCGCGTACGGTATCGGAAGTATTGGTAACATCGGGCAAGGAACTGGAACTGAATATATCGCTTACGGAAAGCATACATACACTGCAAGAAGTTAGCATCAGTGCCAATAAGAATAAGACCCGTGCGCTGAACGAGTTTGCAGCCGTTAGTGCGCGTTCGTTCTCGGTAGAAGAAACCAAGCGCTATGCTGCATCGGTATCAGACCCTGCACGTATGGCTATGAACTTTATGGGGGTTTCCAGCGATGATGATGCGGAGAATGGTATCGTAGTACGGGGCAACTCTCCCCGTGGCATCCTGTGGCGGCTGGAAGGGATAGAGATACCCAGTCCCAATCACTTTAGCAATCTCAGTACATCGGGCGGTGCAGTAAGTATGCTGAATGCCAGTATGCTGGGTACATCCGATTTCTATACAGGTGCCTTTCCTCCCGAGATAGGTAACGCCACGGCTGGTGCATTCGACCTTAACTTCCGCAATGGTAATACCGACCGTTACGAACATGCCTTTCAAATAGGTACACTGGGTGCAGAAATAGCTACAGAAGGGCCTTTCAAGAAAGGGGGCAAGTCTTCCTACATCCTCAATTATAGATACTCTACACTTAAGATACTACTACCCTACTTCGACCTGGGCGGTGTATTACCCGAATACCAGGATGCCTCTTTCAAGCTGAATTTTCCTACGGCAAAGGCAGGTACATTTAGCGTATGGGGCTTAGGTGGCTACAACAAAGCATCGAAAGACCCGGAGAAAGATAGCACGCAATGGACGGATGAGAACCCCAACTTTCGCCTGAATGGTATAGGCTGGCTGGGGGTTGCAGGCATTACACACCAGTACTTCCTTACACCGCAGTCTTATATCAAAACCATCCTTTCTTATTCTTACGACCTGTCAACATCAGATATTGATACCCTCACCCCATCAGATAACTATACTGCTTTCCCTACACAAGACTCTCGTTTGGTAAACACCGCTTATCGCCTGTCGGTAATGTATAACAACAAGCTGAACAGCCGCAATACCCTACGGGCAGGCATTGTGGCACAGCAGCTAGGCTATGACCTTACCCAGGAAGTATTCGACCGCAGTGTGAACGAGCGCTATGTGATAATGGATGGTAGTGGCAGCACACAATATTACCAGGCATACCTGCAATGGAAGAACCGCATTACGCAAAAGTTAACCGCAGTAGCGGGTGTACACGGCTCTTTCTACGCACTGAATAATACTTATAGTATAGAACCCAGTGCATCGCTCAGCTACGCCGCACGTAAAAGCACCTATACACTGGCAGCAGGTATGCACAGCAAGCCTGAGGCTATATCTACCTACCTGCTTACCAATAACAGGCAAGGCACCAATGTGGGCTATCCTAATAAGAACCTCAACCTGCTGCGTGCAGTACACATTGTAGGTGGTTACGAAACACCCCTACCCTTTAAGTCTCGCCTGAAGATAGAAGTATATTATCAATACCTCTACGATATACCTGTGGAGAAAGATAGCGCCAGTGGTTTCTCTATCCTCAATGCAGAAAACATCTTCTCACTGGTAAACATACAACCTATGGTAAGTACCGGCACGGGTAAGAACTATGGTATAGACATGAGCCTGGAAAGGCCATTGAATAATGGCTATTACATATTGCTTACGGGGTCGCTATACAAGTCGCTATATACTAACTATGCAGGTGCTGAGTATAATACCATGTTCAATCGCGGCTATCAACTGAATGTATTGGGCGGTAAGGAATTTAAACTAAACCGTACAGGCAATACGCTATTGGGGCTAAATGGTAAAGCCCTGTATAGTGGTGGCCTGCGTGAATCTGTTATCGACCTACCGGCATCAAGGGCCAGGAGGGCCGTAGTGTATCAAAATGGTAAGTTCTTTACCCTGCAGGGCAAACCTTATTCGCGTATAGATGCCAGTGTGTATATCAAGTTTAATAACAAACGGGCTACTCACTCCATCCAGTTCGATGTTCAGAACGTACTCAACCGTCAAAACTATTTCTACTCCTTCTACGATAACAGCAGTGGCACAGTAAAAACCGTAAATCAAACGGGTATCATACCCAATATAGCCTACCGTGTAGAGTTTCACTAAAGAAAAAGCCACCGGTAAAACGGTGGCTTCATTCTATAGTGATTAGTGATATCCTATTTATTCGTGATCGTAGTGTTGGCACCACGTATCAATTGCATCAGTTCATCCAGTTTAGGTTCCAGTATTATTTCCGTACGGCGGTTTTGCGCCCTGCCAGCTACATCTCCATTCGATGCTACAGGCTCGTATTGGCTGCGTCCGCTGGCTTTAATACGGCTCGGGTTCACTGCATAGTCTTTTATCAATACACGCGATATTGAAGTAGCACGTGCCACGCTCAAAGCCCAGTTGTCAGGATACAGCGTTGTTTTAATAGGAATACTGTCCGTATGGCCTTCTACTTCCACATTGATATCGGCATTGGTATTTAATACACCTGCCACTTTAGCCAGTGCATCCTTACCTTTTTGATTCACCACTGCACTACCCGATGGAAACAACAGGCTTTCTTGCATACTCACATATACTTTACCGTTTTTCATCGTAACGGTTAGCTCGTTCGTATTAAAGCCCACCAACGCATCTGCTATCTTCTTACGCAGTGCTTCGGTATTGCGTTGCTGCGCCGTTATCAGCGATTGCAGTTGTTGCAGCCTGCGCTGCTGCTCCATTATCTGTTCTTTGCTATTACTTAGTTCACTGCTGGTCATATCATATACATTCTTCAGTATATCCATACTACCCGATAGGCGTCGAACCGTATCCCGCAGGTTTGTTACTTCTGTGTTCAGGGCATCATTACGGCGTATCAAGTCTGCATTGGCATTTCTCGCAGCTATATATTTTTTCTTAGCCACACACGATGGCAGCATGCAAGCCCCAACGGTTACAAGACTTAATGTAAGGAGTAAGTTTTTCATAAGATTCTCAATTTGGTAATCAGGAATTTTAAAAACCATGCCATCCTTTTGATGAAATCCTATGCTCACGGATAAAGCCATTTAGGCAAAAACTTTGTTTCCAATAGTATTAAGCACTAAAACAGTATTTTAGGAAACCTACTAGTGCCTTTTAAAAACAAAAAAGCCGCTCGATATGAGCGGCTTTTTAATTCCTAAGAAGAACTTACCTGTTATTCCAAAATACAATAACGTAGTTGTCATTGTCTTCGTAAACATTATAATTGCCTTTGGGTATAACTATGCTATTACAGGGGGTATCTGCAGCCGTGGCAAATACATCTCTCGACACGATAAATTTCTTATCACTGCTGATAAAGATATTTTTCTCTCTGCCCGGCGTGTCTGTAGCTAATGAGCTTTTATATACAGCAACAATAAACTGGTTGTCATTATAAACCATTTCACCCAATGCCGTATGTGGGCCATTAATTCCCGTAGTAGGTGTATCCAGTAAACGATAACTGCATATACCAGCCTCATCCGTACGTACCTGGCGTCCCAATACATTTTCTACAACACCAAAATCCAACCAGCAGGGCCTGCCCGAAAATTCGATGCCCGCTATCATCCTTGAATGAGTAGCCTGTACGTCAGAACCACTGGTAATGTAATTATGATTGGGCGATACCGCTTTTTGACTCTTATTACATGCGTACAGAATACTACAAGCGATAGTTGCTATAAGTAATATCTTCTTCATATAGATAGATTTAACTATGAATTTAGGTAAAATTTACTTATAAAGATATTCAAAAAAAACTGTATAAAAAAGCCGCTCCAAATAGAGCGGCTTTTGTTATTACTATTCTTCTTCATCAAATTGTAGTACATCGCGGTTGGCCATCAGCAGTTCAAACTCTTCTCTGGAACCTACTACCATGTCATCAAAGTCTCGCATACCGGTACCTGCTGGTATCAGGTTACCTGTAATAACGTTCTCTTTCAGGCCCATCAGTTCGTCAGATTTACCGTTGATAGCTGCCTGAGACAGTACTTTGGTAGTTTCCTGGAACGATGCTGCAGATATCCAGCTGTGAGTACCCAGCGATGCTTTTGTAATACCTAGCAGCAGCGGAGCTGATGTGGCAGGGCTTGCATCCCGGTATTCCACCACTTTCTTATCTGCACGGCGCAGCATACTGTTTTCTTCGCGTATTTCTCGCAGCGTAGCTATCTGGCCTGCATGCAGTTTGTCAGATTCACCCGCTTCCGTTACTACCTTCTTGTCAAATATCCAGTCGTTTTCAACCATAAAGTCGAATTTATCAACGGTATCATCTTCAAGGAATTTAGTATCTCCCGGATCTACGATCGTTACTTTACGCATCATCTGGCGAACGATTACCTCGATGTGTTTATCATTGATTTTCACACCTTGCAAGCGGTATACCTCTTGAATTTCATTAACCAGGTATTCCTGTACCGCAAACGGCCCTTTAATAGCCAGGATGTCGCCCGGTGTGGTAGCACCGTCAGAAAGGGATGTACCCGCTTTTACGAAGTCACCGTCCTGCACCATGATGTGGCGTGTCAGTGGCACTAAGTATTTCTTAACCAGTCCTTCACGAGACTCAACGATGATCTCACGGTTACCACGTTTCACGTTACCGAAAGCAACAACACCATCTATTTCTGCTACTACAGCAGGGTTACTTGGGTTACGTGCTTCAAACAGTTCTGTTACGCGTGGCAGACCACCCGTGATATCTCGGCTACGGCCCATCACACGTGGTATCTTAACGATAACCTGGCCATTGTTTACAGAATCGCCTGCAGATACAATGATGTGTGAACCTACCGGTAAGTTATATGATTTTTCTTCTTTACCTTCTACTACAATAGAAGGGATCTTCGTTTTGTCTTTGGTTTCGATAACCACTTTCTCGCGGTGGCCTGTTTGTTCGTCAGCCTCTTCGCGATAAGTGATACCTTCTATTACGTTTTCCAGGCGCACTTTACCGTTCACTTCCGATACGATAACGGCGTTGAATGGATCCCATGTACAGATGATATCGCCTTTGGTTACTTTCTGTCCGTTTTTCACTTTCAGCAGCGAACCGTAAGGTATGTTGTTTGTGATCAGCAAACGGTCGTTTGCCACATCCACAATACGCATCTCACCGGTACGGCCTATTACTACTGTTACATTTTCACCTTCTGCATCTACATAGGTAGTAGTACGCAGGCCGTCAAACTGTACAGTACCGTCAAACTTAGCTACCAGTTGAGATTCGATAGCAGAAGAACCGGCCACACCACCCACGTGGAAGGTACGCAGTGTCAGCTGTGTACCGGGCTCACCGATAGACTGTGCTGCTATAATACCAACCGCATCACCTTTTTGTGCTTTATAGCCCGTTGCCAGGTTTTTACCATAGCAGCGAGAACATACACCACGGCGGCTTTCGCAAGTCAGTACAGAACGTATTTCTACGGTGTCTATAGAGCTCTCATCTATACGATGTGCTATTTCCTGTGTTATTTCTTCACCCGCAGCAACGATTAGTTCATCATTCAGCGGATCAAATACATCATGCAGCGATGTACGGCCCAGTATACGGTCGTATAGCGGCTCTACTATTTCTTCATTATCTTTCAGTGCAGATGTTGCTATACCACGTAGTGTACCGCAATCCTCTTCATTGATAACCACATCTTGGGCTACGTCTACCAGACGACGGGTCAGGTAACCGGCATCGGCCGTTTTAAGGGCGGTATCCGCAAGACCTTTACGCGCACCGTGGGTAGAGATGAAGTACTCCAGTACCGACAAACCTACTTTAAAGTTCGACAGGATCGGGTTTTCAATGATCTCTGATCCGCTGGAACCACTACGACGTGGTTTTGCCATCAGACCCCTCAAACCTGCCAGCTGCTTAACCTGCTGTTTAGAACCACGCGCACCTGAATCCAGCATCATATAAACAGAGTTGAAACCTTGTTTATCATTCGCCATTTCACGTATCAGTGTTTCCGTTACACGGGTATCTACACGAGACCAGATGTCGATTATCTGGTTATAACGTTCGTTATTCGTGATAAGACCCATGTTATAGTTATCCCATACTTCGTCCACTTCCACTTGTGCAGCCTGTACCAGTTCTTCTTTTACATCAGGAACGGTAAGGTCATTGATGTTGAACGACAGCCCACCACGGAAGGCCGTACGGAAACCAAGTGTCTTGATATCATCCAGGAATTGAACCGTTTTAGGAATACCTGCATTTTTCAAAATATCACCGATGATCTCACGCAGCGACTTTTTGGTCAGCAATGCGTTTACGAAACCACTTTCTTTCGGTACAAACTGGTTGAACAAAACGCGGCCTACTGTTGTTTCCAGCAGTTGTTTTTCCGGTTGTCCGTCTTTGTTCAGCGTATCTACTTTCACTTTAATGAAAGCATGCAGGTCCACACGTCCTTCGTTATGTGCTATTATCACCTCTTCAGGGCTGTAGAACGCCATACCTTCACCTTTTACAGGGTCGTTAGGCAGGTTGCGTTTACCCTTACTGATGTAGTACAGGCCAAGAACCATGTCCTGAGAAGGCAGGGTGATCGGCGTACCGTTTTGAGGGTTCAGAATGTTGTGAGAAGCCAGCATCAGCAACTGTGCTTCCAGTATCGCAGCACTGCTCAGTGGCACGTGTACCGCCATCTGGTCACCGTCAAAGTCGGCGTTGAAGGCAGAACATACCAGCGGGTGCAGTTGTATCGCTTTACCTTCTATCAGTTTTGGTTGGAAGGCTTGTATTGACAATCTGTGCAGTGTGGGGGCACGGTTTAGAAGAACCGGGTGCCCTTTCAGTACATTTTCCAGGATATCCCAAACCACCGCTTCTTTGCGCTCTACCAGTTTCTTCGCGCTTTTCACGGTTTTAACGATACCCCTCTCTATCAGCTTGCGGATGATAAATGGTTTGAAAAGCTCGGCAGCCATATCTTTCGGCAGGCCGCACTCATGCAGTTTCATTTCAGGGCCTACCACGATAACCGAACGGCCGGAGTAGTCCACACGTTTACCAAGCAGGTTCTGACGGAAACGGCCTTGCTTACCTTTCAGTACATCCGACAGTGATTTCAGCGCACGGCCACCTTCTGCTTTTACAGCGTTCGATTTACGGCTGTTGTCAAACAGGGAGTCTACCGCTTCCTGCAGCATGCGTTTTTCATTACGCAGGATCACTTCAGGCGCCTTAATTTCTATCAGGCGTTTCAAACGGTTGTTACGGATGATAACACGGCGGTACAGATCGTTCAGATCTGAAGACGCAAAACGGCCACCATCCAGTGGTACCAGCGGGCGCAGTTCCGGTGGTATTACAGGGATATATTGCATCACTGTCCATTCCAGTCGGTTTTCTACGCGTGTATTCGCATCGCGGAAAGCTTCTACTACGCTCAGGCGTTTCAGGGCTTCCTGCTTACGTTGTTGAGATGTTTCGTTGGCCGCAGCATTACGCAGGTCGTAAGACAGTTGATCCAGGTCTATACGGCTCAGCAGTGAGTGTACCGCTTCCGCACCCATCTTGGCGATGAACTTGTTCGGGTCATCGTCAGGCAGGTATTGGTTTTCTTTAGATACAGTATCCAGTATTTCCAGGTACTCATCTTCAGTCAGTAGTTGCAGGTATGTATTTTCAGAGTCTTTCAGGTTCAGTTTCTGACGTATCAGGTCATCAGCTTCACCTGCTTGCACTACTACATAGCGCTCATAGTACACTATGCTTTCCAGTTTTTTAGAGCTGCTACCCAGCAGGTAACCTATCTTGTTTGGAAGGCTCTTGAAATACCATATGTGAACGATAGGCACTACCAGTTTGATGTGGCCCAGGCGTTCGCGACGTACTTTTTTCTCTGTTACTTCCACACCGCAACGGTCGCACACGATGCCTTTGTAGCGAATACGCTTGTATTTACCGCAATAGCATTCGTAGTCCTTTACGGGGCCGAAGATTTTTTCGCAGAACAAACCATCCCTTTCAGGTTTGTACGTACGGTAGTTAATTGTTTCAGGCTTCAGCACCTCTCCATACGAACGGTCAAGTATCGTATCCGGAGAAGCAAGACTGATGGTGATCTTTCCGAATCCCGCTTTTGGGCGGTTATCCTTTTTAATAGCCATATTAAGAAAGAAGTATTTTTTAAAAATTTTAGTTCACTAACCTCCGCCTCCCTACCCGGAAGGCAAGAGAATACTAGTCAAATTTCAGTTCCAGACCCAGGCCACGAAGCTCGTTCACCAATACGTTGAATGACTCCGGTATACCTGCTTTAGGTACGTTGTCGCCCTTCACAATGGCTTCATAAGTTTTCGCACGGCCCATGATATCATCCGATTTCAGGGTCAGTAACTCTTGCAGGATGTTTGCTGCACCATATGCTTCCAGTGCCCAAACCTCCATCTCACCAAAACGCTGACCACCGAACTGTGCTTTACCACCCAGCGGCTGCTGTGTAATAAGGCTGTATGGCCCGATAGAACGCGCGTGCATCTTATCGTCTACCATGTGGTGCAGTTTGATCATGTAGATGATACCAACGGTAGCCTTCTGGTGGAAGCGCTCCCCTGTTTCACCGTCATGCAGATAGGTGTGGCCAAAGTTTGGTAATCCTGCTTTTTCTATCAGGCCGGCTATTTCGTCTACAGAAGCACCGTCGAAGATCGGGGTTGCAAATTTCACACCCAGCTTCTCACCTGCCCATCCCAGGATGGTTTCATATATCTGGCCCAGGTTCATACGCGATGGTACACCCAATGGGTTCAGAACGATGTCTACAGGGGTTCCGTCTTCCAGGAACGGCATATCTTCTTCACGAACGATCTTCGCTACGATACCTTTGTTACCGTGGCGGCCCGCCATCTTATCACCTACTTTCAGCTTACGTTTGCTGGCCAGGTACACCTTAGCCAGTTTCAGTACGCCTGCAGGCAGCTCATCACCAATGCTCAGGTTGAACTTCTCGCGCTTATAACGGCCCAGCTCTTCGTTGAATTTGATGTTGTAGTTGTGCAGCAGTTGGTTGATCAGGTCATCTGTTTCCTTCTCACCTGTCCAGCCCAGTGGGTTCACATTCTGGAAATCGATTGACCCCAGTGTTTTTGAATTGAACTTACCGCCTTTGCTCAGTATCAGCTCACCAAAGTTGTTCGTAATACCTTGCGACGACTTGTCTTTCAACAGGGTCATCAGCTTGTCCATCAACAGGCTCTTCAGGTCTTCCAGGTTCTTTTCGTGAACTTTATCTATCTTCTCCAGTTGCGCTTTTTCACGCACTTTAGAGTTCTTGTCTTTCTTCGCACGTTGGAACAGTTGCTTGTATATTACAATACCTTCTGTACCACTTGGTGCTTTCAGAGAAGCATCTTTTGCATCACCTGCTTTATCACCAAAGATGGCGCGCAGCAGTTTTTCTTCCGGTGTCGGGTCTGTTTCACCTTTAGGTGTTATTTTACCTATCAGTATGTCGCCTTCACCTATGTGTGCACCTATGCGGATGATACCATTTTCATCCAGGTCTTTTGTAGCTTCTTCCGATACGTTTGGTATATCCGGTGTCAGCTCTTCCTCACCCAGTTTTGTATCACGCACTTCCAGTTCATACTCATCTATATGTATAGATGTGAACAGGTCATCGCGTACTACTTTTTCGTTGATAACGATGGCATCCTCGAAGTTGTAACCTTTCCATGGCATGAATGCCACTTTCAGGTTGCGGCCCAGTGCCAGCTCACCATCCTTAGTTGCATAACCTTCGGTCAGGAAGTCGCCTTCTTTCACCTTCTGGCCTGCCATTACAGATGGCCTCAGCGTGATGCTGGTGCTTTGGTTGGTCTTCTTATATTTAGTAAGTGTGTACTTTTTCAGGTCATCTTCAAAAGATACCAGGCGGGCAGTTTCGCCACGCTCGTAGCGCACGTGTATCTCGTTGGCATCTACGTATTCTACCACACCATTACCTTCTGCATGTATTTGTATACGTGCATCGCGGGCAGCTTTACCCTCCAGGCCGGTACCTACTATAGGCACTTGCGGGCGGATAAGTGGTACAGCCTGGCGTTGCATGTTCGATCCCATCAGCGCACGGTTGGCATCATCATGCTCCAGGAACGGAATCAGCGATGCACTCAAACCTACTATCTGGTTCGGGGCTACGTCCATGTACTCCACCTCTTCGCGGTCCAGTATCGGGAAGTCACCCGTCTGGCGCGATTTGATTTTATCTTCTACGAAGTGGCCTTTATCATCCAGTGGCACATTGGCCTGGGCAATCTTAGCTTCATCTTCTTCTTCGGCACTCAGGTAGTGATGGTGCTTCAGGTCTACTTTACCTTCTTTTACCTTGCGGTATGGTGTTTCGATGAAGCCCATATCATTGATCTTCGCGTGTACGCAAAGTGTAGATATCAGACCGATGTTCGGACCTTCCGGTGTTTCGATAGTACACAGGCGGCCATAGTGGCTATAGTGTACGTCACGCACCTCGAAGCCCGCACGCTCACGGCTCAGACCGCCTGGTCCGAGGGCAGAGATACGACGCTTGTGCGTTATCTCAGACAGCGGGTTGGTTTGGTCAAGGAACTGCGACAACTGCGATGTACCGAAGAACGAGTTGATAACTGAAGACAGTGTACGCGCGTTGATCAGGTCTATCGGCGTGAACACCTCGTTATCACGAACGTTCATACGCTCGCGGATGGTACGCGCCATACGCGCCAGGCCTACGCCAAATTGAGCGAACAATTGCTCACCCACCGTACGTACACGACGGTTGCTCAAGTGGTCGATGTCATCTATCTCGGCTTTACCGTTGGTAAGACGTACCAGGTATTTAATGATGGTGATGATATCTTCCTTGCTCAATACCTTCGTATCCAGGTTGATATCAAGACCCAGTTTGCGGTTTATTTTATAACGGCCTACTTCACCCAGGTCATAACGCTTATCACTGAAGAACAGTTTTTCGATGATACCACGTGCCGTTTCATCATCCGGCGCGTCAGAACCACGCAGCTGGCGGTAAATGTGTTGTACCGCTTCCAGTTCACTGTTTGAAGTATCCTTGTTAAGTGTATTGTAGATGATAGAGAAATCACCGCTCACTTCTTCTTTTTGCAGGAAGATGGTGTTGATACCCATTTCCTGTATCATAGCAGCGTTTTCTTCATCCAGCACGTTATCACGGTCCAGCAATACTTCGTTACGCTCGATGGTCACCACCTCACCGGTGTCCTCATCTACGAAGTCTTCTGTCCATGTGCGCAGCACACGTGCAGCCAGGCGGCGGCCTATGTTTGCTTCCAGTGTTTTCTTATCGGCTTTCACCTCATCGGCCATACCAAAAAGTTCCAGTATGTCTTTATCGGTTTCGTAGCCTATAGAACGCAGCAGGGTTGTTACCGGGAATTTCTTTTTACGGTCGATGTATGCATACATCACGTTGTTGATATCGGTAGCAAACTCCATCCACGCACCTTTGAAAGGTATCACGCGGGCGCTGTATATTTTAGTACCGTTCGGGTGCACGCTCTGGCCAAAGAATACGCCTGGCGAGCGGTGCAGCTGAGATACCACTACACGCTCCGCACCGTTGATAACGAAAGTACCACGCGGTGTCATGTAAGGTATATTACCCAGGAACACATCCTGAACGATGGTTTCAAAGTCTACGTGTTCTTCATCGTTACAGCTTAGTTTCAGTTTTGCTTTCAGGGGCACTGAATACGTAAGGCCACGCTCCATACACTCATCTATAGTGTAGCGGGGCGGATCGATGAAATAATCCAGGAATTCAAGCACGAAGATGTTTCGCGTATCCGTGATAGGAAAGTTCTCCTTGAACACGCGGAAAAGGCCTTCATTATCACGCTTATCCGGCGTAGTTTCAAGCTGAAAGAAATCCTGGAACGATTGAAGCTGAATGCCCAGCAAATCAGGCGTATCGGCAACATCATGAATTTTGCCAAAGTTTACGCGGCCCGACGCAGTTCGTTTTTGAGGTATAGCCATAGTATATTTAAACTCCTTATTTACAAAACAAAAAATCCCCGTCCCGAAAGGCGATACCTTTCAGTACAGGTTCTAAAACTGTAATAAAAAATCAGTCAATAATAATTGGTGCACGTGCTAGCTCCCCGTAAAGGGATTGCAAATATAAGAAGCCTTAGTCTATTAAGCAAAAAATATTCCAAAAATCACTTTTGGAGATTAAAAAGCAGCTATCCACATAAATTAATTATTAACTCATTCATAATCAGTCCATTCATCGGATGAAATCCTTCATTCCTCCAATCAACTCCTTGCTTCCTCCGATGAAGTTATAAATCTGCAAAACATTCATTGAGCTTTGCCTCAAACCAACTAAAACTTAAACATTTATGAAAAACAAAATTGCAATCGCAGTATCTACGATCTTATCGTTAACTCTTTCGTCCGCTTTTGCCCAATCTGGCTGGACACCTACATCTCCTTCTGGCCCATTGACAACAAACTCTAACACTACAGATGTAAACATTACCAATAGTTTAAATGTTGGAACTAATATTACAACCACATGGGGAACGGTTACGGGCTTTAATATCCATGCTACAGAAAATCTATATGTAGATGATAATGCACAGGTGGGAGGTTCTATAGATGTAGCAGGAACAGTTAAAGGTTGGGATTCACATTCTCTTGGGAATTCATACGTTGATGGTTATTTGCGTATTGGCAACGGAGTTTCACTACCATCGGGTTATAAATTATATGTGCAAACAGGCATCCTCACTGAAAAAATAAAAGTGGCACTTTCTACAGATGCCGTAAACTGGTCAGACTTTGTTTTTGCAGATAATTATAAGCTACGCCCACTTAATGAAGTAGAAAGCTTTGTAAAAAAGAACAAGCACTTACCCGAAATTCCATCTGCTAAAGAAGTATATGCGAACGGTCTTGATTTGGCACAAATGGATGCTAAGCTGCTTCAAAAAATTGAAGAATTGACATTATATGTTATTGAACAGCAAAAAGAGATAGAACAGCTAAAGAAAAAAGTGAAATAATATCTCACAGTCTTTAACTTTTAAAGCTACTCTTTATGAAGAAAATTGTTTTAATAATTGCGTTGCAGCTTCTAGCATATAGCAGCTTTTCACAAATGGTGAGAAATGAAAATGCAGGCTTTGCTATACACCCGGGGCATACTGCTGCCCAACCAGATCATTGGACATTTATTTGGCAAAATAATGACTGCTATGCATTTGATCCCCCACCACAAGTCACAGGTGACGTACCAGGCTGGACTGTGTCTCACGGACATCCATTGCCAAGGCACAACTCCGACGTAGCGTGTATGGGCTTGGAGCATAATTTGGAAGCAAACTGTGGACACGGAGTGGCTGCCATTTATCATTTTGAACAAGGACAGCATTACAAAGTGATACTGGGGTTTTGCCCAGATGTGCCTGGTGCAGTTACGGACTTATCGCACGGAGATGTAAAGTTAAGATTGACACAGTCTCATCCTAATGGAAGAACATTTAACCAATGTTGCGATGCTATTCCAAATCCTCCTAATTCTTGGGACCTTGGCTTTATATCTTCTAGAGATTTGGCTGGGGGCCGACAGTTTCAGTTTACTTTTCAAGCAGACAAAGATTATGATTATTTAATGGTTTTTCCGGAGCAAAGCCTGTCGGGTGTTTCACCAACAAGAGCGATAATTCAATTTGTTAATGTGTATCAGTTCTGTGAAGAAAATAAAACTGTTATTGGAGATTATATCTCCAATGAACATAATGATTTCTATCAAAACATCTATGCTCGTTCAACATAACCCTATAGGACTGTAGTTGGCCCTAGATACCAAACATCAAGGTTTGCCGGCCAAAAAGGTGAAC